>JAISFF010000064.1 GCA_031263725.1 Lysobacteraceae bacterium
GTGGCGTTGAACAGCAGGCACATGATGAACAACGGACCCAGGCCGACGAACAAGGCCATCGCTATCTTGTTCATCATCAATGCCGTACCGCCCACCAGCGCGGGCCCGCCGATGCCGACTGCGGCATACAGCTCCTTAACGAAAAGCCCATCACACCTATAGGCTATCGACTGCGAAGTACCGGTAAACTACATCCTTGGTAATCGACCGTGCAATTACTGGTCTGACCAACACAGCGCTCCATCGCTTTCGAAGCAGCTTCTTGAGAAGAACTGCCATTTCCTGGGAAACCCCACCCATCCCCCCAAGCGAATGCACCACATGTATTGGAGTATCTCATGACAACCTGACAGTCTCTTCCACCTTTTCGGCGGCATGAAGAAACTGCAGACCGTTCCGCCTGCCGCTGATTCCGCATGTTATCAACGCCGGTAATACCGATACTCGGTTCTGCCTTATCCGCGGCAACTGCACCATACCGTTCCACCCAATATTGCTGAGGAACTCTTGGTCCAGATGAATACGATGGATCCCGCACTCGATAACTTTCCGCTACATCGGGTGGCATATAAGTACAAGGAATGTTACCTATCCCTGTCCCTGGCATACACTGCGCATGTAGAGAGCCAGAAAGTACTAGCAGAATAACAAGAAAGAAAAATCTACTCGCATTCATTTATCAATCCTCTTGATGGTAGTTCGAGTTATTCAATTATTTTTTACCTTGTTTCACCACATCATCCGTCACTCCTGACGAACCACCACCCGTACGAAAGGCACACCAGTACTGTAATTCTTAGGTTTTGAAGGATGAACCTTGCTTTACTGTATCTACCACGGCTCCACTACTCCCACCAGAAACCTTATTAGACAGTCCTACTATAGCTGTATCAGTTTTAACCGGTGGTGATGGTGAAGCTGCGCCTGAGCCCGAACTATGACTTGCCTGAGCCCCCGCCTGCCCATAATACGGCGATACCGGCGGCGCGCCTGCACCTGGTGCAGCACCTGGTCCACCCCCTGTAGCAATTTGGTTATATGGATTGAAGTTCCCCATCACGCCGTTGAAAAATGCCGCCGCCATAGGCGGGGAGCTGATGATCAGTATCGACAATATCAGGCCCAGCCCTCCCGATTGCAGCGCCCGGCTGGAGATGCCTTCGTTGATATGGAGAAGCTGCCCCACCCAGAACGCTTCGGCCACCGCCAACACCATGTCCAGCGCAATACTGACCATGATGGTCAGCACCGCCAGGGAGAACATCGTGCCTATGCCATAGTACAGCCACTTCTGGAACAGAGGCTTGGTGGCGTTGAACAGCAGGCACATGATGAACAACGGGCCCAGGCCGACGAACAAGGCCATCGCTATCTTGTTCATCATCAATGCCGTACCCCCCACCAGCGCGGGCCCGCCGATGCCGACCGCGGCATACAGCTGTGCCTTGTTCTTGGATTCCCGCAGCGCATCGCTTTTCCCGGGATCGATGGCATCGATGGTCAGCAGCGCCAACTGCATCTTGCTCAGCGAGCTGTCGATGCGATCCATCATGTCCCCGTCCGAACCGGTGACCAGGCGGGAAACAGCGCCGCTCAGGCCGTCGGTCAAACGGGTATAAAGATCGGAGCTGATGGCGCCGGCGCCGGTGGCGACGCCAATGATCAGCAAAGCGCGCAGCGAGTTGGTCACCAACGCCATCATCGGCTCGCGCGATTGCCCGGTCACGATGCGGAATCCCTGAATCATGATCCAGATAGTCAACAACGTAAGAGCGATGCTTCCCATCAGGGCCATCGTCTGACCGAGCAGATCCGCCGCAAAATTATCGATTTTCTTGTGGATGAAACGCTTGACCAATACAAAGAAAACCACATTGCTCGTATCGGAAAGCGATGCCAACGGCACAATCAAACGGGTCAACACGATAGCCCCCTTTTCCCTTTAATCTACCCAATCAAATGCCGGGGCGCGAAGGAATGCCCTGACGGCACGCCTTCGATGCCCTCAACGCTTAGTCGTTCAGCTCCAACGCGCCCTCCAACAGGGCGCCCTGGATCGCCGAACCAACAACGCCATGCAATCCACGCCGGTTGGTACCACGCATCGCGCGTTGCGCCAGCACTTCCTGCTCCTGATACAGGCCCTGAATATAGACATCGAGGGCCTTGTTGTTCGCATCCCAGTACGAAACCTCGGTTTGCAGTTCAGCGGTGAAGCGGATCGCATCATTGGTATTGGTCTGCAAGCCACCGCTACTTTCGCCAACGCCAGCACGCCCACTATCGATGATGTTGTACTCTCTGCCCATCTGCTCCAGCTTCTGAAGCAGATCCACAGTGCGATTGAACTTGTCGTTCTCCGCATACACGATACGCGCGCAGACTTCCTGTTGCTGCTGAGGAATGTTTCCGTCCAAGTCAACCTTGAAAATGGTGCTCAGAAGATCGAATCCGAAGCTGCTGGGGGCATCCGGACAACGGGTTTCCATACCAGCGTCCTTCTTCCGGGGCGTCATCGAAGTGGACAGATTCATGCCACCGGAAGTGAAGTTCTGCATCTGCGTCAATTGCTGCTGCAGGACGCCAAGCTGGTCTTTGACCACACTCAACTGTTCAACCAGCGACTCCACCTCTTCCATCGAATTGAGAGCGGTCATCAGGTTCTGCACGAAGTTGGTCGGGTCAAAGACGGGGATTGCATTCGCATTCGTCGAGCACAGCCCAACCGTCAGAAAAGCGGAGAGCATTCCGACCTTGATCCTGGATTTACGATTCTTCTTTGTTGTAACGCTCATTATCATTCCCCTTTGTTTCACCATGTCCCATGGAATAGTAAATTGAATGCTATACCTTATCGAGCCATCCCGACACGTCTGCCACCCTGTGCGGATGCACCCTTGCCCGAACCCTTGCGCTGATCGTAGAAATCCTGCAACCAGTCCGATGGCACCAGGTCATTCGGCGTGACCCCCTTGCCTTCAGCCTTCCCGCTGATGATGTGGTGCATGATCTCGATATTGTCCGTCGACGAAGAGATCACCGCCAGCGCATCGTCCATGCCGCGCAGGTTCAACTGACAGACGCTGGAAGCGTGGCCCTGCTTGACCAGGAAGCAGCGCGAGCGCTCGTCCAAGCCGACGACCACCTTGAACTCAGCCTCGGTCAGCTTCAGACCGTCCATGTAGTCCTCGCGGCTGGCATTGGGATTGGGCAGCAGGATCAGCGTCGCGGTCTGCTCGATCAGCGCCGCCGAGATATCGCTGGCCAACGCATCCTCGGGGCTCTGCGTGGCGAAGATGCCCAGGCCGTTCTGCTTACGGATGGTCTTCTGCTTGTTCTTGGCGAACTCCTTCAGACCGCCGCCGCCATCGAGAATCTTCCAGAACTCGTCCATCACGTAGATCAGGCGACGCCCGTCGATCAGGGATTCCAGACGGTGCAGCAGGTAATTGATGACCGGGATGCGCGCCTCGGGATTGTCGAGGATCTCGGTATAGTCGAAGCCGATGATGCTGGCCTTCTCCAGATCGATGATGTCCTGGGGATTGTCGAACACCCAGCCCATCGAATTGCCGGCCGTCCACTTGCGCAGGCGTGCGAACAGGCTGTCGTCGCCCATGTTCGGCAGGCTCTTCTGGAAGTTGGTCATGGTGCGCAGGCGCATCGGCGTATCCAGGATGCTCTCGACCGCGCGGAAGATGTCCTCTTCCTCGCGGGCGGTGTACTGGCTCTTGCCGCACAGCACCTTGATCAGATCGGCCAGGAACTGGATGTTGGATTCGTTGCGCTCGCACTGGAACGGGTTGAAGCCGGTCGGCTGGCCGTTGTCCAGCGCCAGATAGTTGCCGCCGCAGGCGCGCACGAAGATTTCCGCGCCGCGATCCTTGTCGAAGAAGAAGATGGTCGGCACCGGGTCCAGCTTCTGCACCTGGCTGAGCAGGAAGTTGATCAACGCGGTCTTACCGGTACCCGATTTGCCGATCACCATGGTGTTGGCAATGGCCTTTTCCCCGAATGAATTCTCGGCCGGGTGCGTGGCGTGGAAATTGAAATAGTAGGGCTGCCCGTTGGTGGTCTGCAGTGTGGTGACGCATTCGCCCCACGGATTGTTCTCCTTCTTGCCCGAAGCGAAGTTGTGCAACGGGGACAGGCCGAGGAAATTCAGCGAGCTGACATTCGCCAGCCGGGTGCGGTAAGCCCAGTTGGCCGGAAACTGCGAATAGAACGACGCGGTGACGGCAATGTCCTCCTTGATCGACACGAAGCCGGAATTGGACAGCTCGGCGCGGGTAGCCGATATGTTCTGCGCCAGACTCTGCTGCGAGTCCGCATAGATGGCGATGGTGAAATGGTATTCGCCCAGGACGAAGTTGCCCGAAGCGAGCTGGTCCATGGCATAGTCCATTTCGACGATCTGGCTGACAGCCTTGTCACCCGAGGAGATCATCATGCCCTTGGTGCGTTCGAGCACCTTCAATGCTTCCTGGCGCCCCATCGGGGTAAAGGAATGCGTGACCACGTATTCGAGGTCGAGATACTTCAGGCCGTTCAAGATGCCCGGATAGGTACCGTCGGTATATTCCTTTATGTTCAGCATGGCGCCGAAATGGTTGACGCCATTCGGAGTGGTAATGACGAAATCGCCGGTCTTGGCCGAAAAGATGTTGCGGCTGACCGGAAGATAGTCACTGACGGGCGCCTGCAGAACCGGTACCGGCTCGTCGATACGGTTCAGCAGGTAACCGAAGAACTCCAGCGTCTCGGAGAACACCACCCCGTTGCTGGCTTCGTACATGCCCAACCGATAAGGCGCGTAATCCTTCAGAACGGCCTCGAGATTGCTGGCCAGTTCCAGGATCTTGGCAATCGCCTGATCCTGCTCGGACTGCAACCGCTCGGTATTGGAAGACTTTTCCTTGAAGCGCTTTCCGGTCACGACAGGACGATAGATCATCGTCAGGTAGAGTTCGTTCTGCATGATCCGTTGCGATGACAGCACGCCATAGTATTCGTCCGACAAGCGTTGGTTGAAGACCTGGCGGAATTTGCTGTGGTCGGCGAGCCGCCGACGCCGGCGCACATCGTGAACCCAGAACGCCACGTTCTCGAAATCGGGCGCACGCAAGGTCTGCAGCATCCGGTTGAAAGTATTATGGCGATGTTCGATTTCCCACTCTTCCCTGCCGACGAACGGCAGCCCGCCCAGGAACCAGGTCATCATGTAGTCGCCACCCTTGGTCTTCACCACGGTTGGCGACACATGGGTCGAGAGCGGAATGAAATCGCTAATGGGAGCGTCTGGACTGAACATAATTCTCGAATCGACTCAATGTTTCGTTGCTTCTTGCCTGGCGATCACGGATGAAACCCGCCGGGATGGGCTACTTCCGTGCCTTGCCCGCTGAACCGCGGTAAGCATTCGCACTGAATATCCACATCCCGGCATGTTGCTGCAGGTTCCTGATCTTGATCCGAAACTGCAGCCGCAAGCCCAGCAACCTGAAAATCATTTCATCGCGCTTGGCCATCATCCGCATGATGAAGATGAAGATCGGGGCCAATACCAGAAACCACATGTTGAAGTAGAAAGCTGGCAGCAGCCCCGCGCTTGCACCGATGAAGAAGGGAATATAGGGAACGCCCAGGAACATCGCTGGGCGTGTACATCCCCTAAAGAGAACGTCCTTGCGCATATTCAGGCATATGCCGAGATGATGGTCGTGACCATCGACGTGCAGGCGCTGCCCTGGTCACCGATGATCATCTTGGCCACCTGGCCGGCGGCGCCGATCAGGAACGCACCAATCAGGATCGGGGCCACGTCGGAGATGCGCTTGTGCGCAAAAGCGATCTGGTAGCCACAGAAGATGATCGCGATGGTCACGACAGCGATCGAGGCCATGTTCAACAGATTGTTGATGTTGGACAGGAAGCCGCAGACCTCGGTGTCGGTTCCGGCGAAATCCTGCGCCAGCACCGCGTTGGGGATAACCAGGAACGCAACGAACAGTGCCGCCGTCAGCGTCGTCGTCAAAGAGTTCTTCAATTTCACGATATTCATCAACAATCTCCCTTCTTATAAACCAGTTAAAATTTACGCTAATCTGTTTAGCTGCTTGATTACTGCATCGTTTGTCACATTAAAAGACAAATGCTTCGTCCACCTCTCCACCATTCTGTTTCCTTGCATTCTCCGCATTTGCGTTCTCACCGTTTGAAACTGCCGGACCTTCCGGCACTCCCCCCATTTCCGGCAGTGCGATGCCGCCGGTAAATTCCTCGCGGCGCGTCGGCCGGGCCTGCATACCCGCAGCCCGGCCGGTGGCCACCGGTTGTGTCCGCGCCCGCGCCGCGGCAATCAATGCCGCCTCGGGATCCATCCGTGAGGTTGCCGCCTGCATGGCGACAGTCTGCACGGTGGCCGCACGCACGACATCCTGCCCTCTCTGCTCCAAAGGCATCTGCAGGGATTGGGCGGGATTTCCGTCATTCTGATAGGTCAGGCTGGCCACGGCTTCCACCCGGGAAACCGGCTGGGTCCGTCCCGACTGCAACGGAAAGGCACGGCCGGGGTTCGCCTGCGGCGCGGGCGACCGGCCTATGACCTCGATCGGAGCGGCGGTCAGCGCGCGTTGCGGCGCATTGTTACCGCTCCACATGGAGTCGAATATCTTCTGTACATACCCGTGCCGGAAACCAGTCACGAAGTTGCCCGAGTAATAGCAACTGAAGGACTTGCCCCAGTCCCCATCCGCCCTGCTGTAGCATTCGGCGAGGATGCGGGAACCGGCCTGCAGATTGGTACAGGTATCGAAAGCTTTTTCGTAGGAATCGATGCCGTACTTCGCCAGGTTGTAGCGGTTGACCTGCGCGAGCCCGAGGGAGAAGTTGTAGCCGCGGCTTTCCAGCATACGGACCGTGGACAGCGCCTCCTGAAGATCGTGGGGCTGACGCACCAGCCGACCGCCCACTACACCAATGGCAAAAGGGTTATACGACGATTCGACGCGGACCACGTGATGCATCACGTCCACGGGAACTGCCAGATTTGGGCAATTCATCAATTCCAAGCCAAACATACACCCCCCCTATAACACTGCCTTCGTCACCACTTGTCGATACGCCCTGGACTCCCGCTCAAACTCCTTGCTTGAGGTGGGTGAATCGATATCTGGCAAGCTGAACGATACGCCCATGATTCATTGATATATCAATCATGTCAATAGATTGTTAGCATCATTCAAGATTACTGGAGTCCAGGGCAACCGATCCATTGATCGCACACCGGACGCAACCGCTTGCATTCCACTTGCCACATCAAATAAACAAACTATCAAACACCACCATGCAATAACCTTTGTGGATCGAAATCGATACCGGTGATATAACGCCGTCCCTGATGCGCCTTGATATGCACCACGATATCGATGGTCATCATCAGGAGGCGCTTGATCGTATCAAACTCCAAGCCTGCCCCCTCGGCCGATGCCTTGACCATCAGCGCAAGCTGGTCCCAGGTCTGGGCAGTGCTTCCCGAGTGGCAGCTCGTGATCGAGCCAGGATGACCCGAAGCGCAGTTACGGATGAAGTAGAAGGATTCGTCGCCGCGCAACTCGGCCAGGATGATGCGATCCGGCTTCATGCGCAGACAGGCTTCCATGCAGCTCTTGGCGGTCACATTGCTGGCGCTCTGCCCACCTTTGGAATACAGCAGATGGACCACGTTGGGCTGGCCGATGAAGAGCTCCCGCGCATCCTCGATGGTCACCAGTCGCTCGCTGTCCGGAATGTGGTTGACCAGCGACTTCATGAAGGTGGTCTTGCCGCTGCCGGTGGCACCGGATACCACGACGTTCTTCTTGTATTGAACGGACTTCTTGAAGAACTCCGAATAATTGCGCTGCGCGCGCAACTCCAGCAGTTCCTTGTCGTAATCGCTGATGTCGGTGACCTGTTCCAGGATCTCGTCGAAAAAACCGTCTTCCTTGTACTGCTGCAACGTCTTGGTCTGCTTCGACGGGAGGCGGATCGTGATCGATACCTTGCCTGGGTCGCACGCGGGCGGAATCACGAATTGCGCACGTTCCCCGGTCGGGAAGGTCAGCGAAACGACCGGGTCCACATCGGTGATCCGCTGTCCGGTGTTGCTCTCGTTGACGACCGCGGTACAGAACTGGCGCGCCCGGTCGAAGGTCAATGTGGGCACTTCGACATGGCGCCAGCCAGCGTTCGTCTCCAGATACAGCTCCCCCGGCCTGTTGATGCAGATTTCCGTGACTTCCGGGGAATTCATGTATTCGAGGATTCCAAGTATCTCGTACTGGTATTCGAGAAACTCGCTGGAAACCTTCGCGACTGGAGAGTCGTCAATATCTACCACAACACTGCCCTTCCTGTTCCGGTCACCGCCGCTGCTGCGTCGGAGGACGCCAGCCGCGTGCAAGCATCACTGCCGTGAAATCCACGTCCTTGGCTACATAGACGTTGACCACCGTACCCTGGGTGATGGTCACCGTGGCCGGCCGGGAAAGATTGCGGCGCATCACTTCCCGCGACATCTCTTCCATCGTGTGAGCGGTGGAACTCTCATACGGCGCGTTGACGATATTGCCGCTGGTGGACACTTCGCTGCTTCTCGGACCGTGCTCGGCCGCCGCGTACTTGAACGCATCGGCCACGATACTGACCATCATCGCCGAAGCGATCTTGCTGACCCAGTGCGCGTTGTAGTCGCCCACATGGCCGGCACCCCCCAGATTGTCCACGCCGGGGCTGGACATCTTGACGTTGATGCCATTGGGCGTAGTGATGCGATCCCAGATCACCGACACGCGGGGTCCATTGATATTGCCGGTCTGGTACTGACCGGAGATCTTCGAACCCTTGGGCAACAGCAAAGTACGGCCATTGATCGAATAAACCGGTTCAGTCACGACGCACGAGGTGAAACCGGGGATGTCGGTGACGATTCGCGTCTCCAGCACGCAACGGATATAGGTACCGCGCACCATCAAAGCATCCGGATTGGTGATGAACTCGGCAGCCGAAACGTCTTCAAGCTGCAGACGGCCGGTGCCGCCGGCCTGTTGTTCCCCCCCCATTCCGGCTTGTCCCAAGACGGCCCGCATATATGCATCCATGACGTTTTCGCCCTGGCTGCCGCCGCCGCCGCCCGTGCCACCTTCACCGCCGACAGTGCCGCCAGCAGCGGCCATGCGGCGCTCCATCAGGCTCGGCCCGGTAGAACGGTTGACAGACTCACTCGAAGGTCCGGGTTGAGGCCGGTCCACTAACGCAGGTGGAGCCACGGCAATCGGGGGTGGCATGGAATCCGATGCCGACATCGGCGGCGCCACCGGCGGAGCATCCGGGACCACAACCGTTTCGGCGCGCGGATTGGAATCGGACTTCCTCGAGGTAGCCGCATTGATCATCCAGACCACCGCGCAGATGATCAGCAGAATGATTCCACCCAGGAACACCAACGCCTTGCGGTTGAGCTTCTGGATATCGTTCGATTTCAGGACCGGGGCGCCCGCATCCAGATCCGGCGAGACGGGCGCGCGGTTCTGGTTGGCCGCATAGGGATTGGTGTCAAGGCTGCCGTCATCGGCGCCGTATGCGCCGGTACCCTGCTGATCATCGCCTTGCGGGCCGTAGGGTGAGGATTCCTGTTCGTTTGGCGGGAAGTTTTGATTCATTATTTATTCCTCCGCAGGCCCACCGCATTTCTTCCGTGCCGGATCACCAGGTACGGATAGGTTCCATGCACGATGAGAGTGTTGTTTTCCACCGTCGTATTAACTACGAAGTCTTCGCCGCGCTCGCGCTGACGGCCGAATACCACCGGGAAATTGCCGGTGGGAAATTCCGCCATGTCGCTCATCTTGATGTAAGTGAAACGGCCATCGTCATACACGGTCACCGGAATCAACCACGGATTACGGCGCGCATTCCGCGTCGAGTAGTCGTAGCTGAAGTTGTAGCTCCTGTCCTTGTCCAACTGCGTGGTGGCAGATGGCGTGTCCTCGACCTCGGTCACGGTCTCCTGGAAGGAGGTGTCGCTGGGATAGCGGAACTTGATCTTGTACTGGACGCCAGCGCGCTTGGCCTGTTCCAACGTCTGCCAATCGGTGGTGACGACTTTCAGCTCGAATATATAGGAGTGACTGGCAGTCCGCACCACCATGTTGGTGTCTACATCCACGTTCTTGGGGCGGATGTAGAAAACGTTCTCGCGCCTGGTCAGGTCCCAGCCGGTGCTGAAACCCGTGCTGTAGTCGGTGACCCGTTCATTGGGGCTGAGTTCGATCTGGGTAGTGATACCAAGCCCCGTCCGTATCTGATAGATACGATCGGGCTGGTATTCGTACTCGTCCACTACCTGCGCGAAGGCTGGCAACGCAAGGCAGACAAGTGTCAGCAACACTCCCCTTAGTATCGTGCACTTGAAAAAATTGCTCATCTAGACAGTCTCCATCACATCTCTCTGCATGCAATCACCGGATGACTCAAATGCCCGATTTATCCGATGCGGCGCGTTGCTTGTTATCAGTAACAGCTCGTTGATCCAACCAAATTTCTATCTAACTTACCTTCATCATGACCAGGGCGGCCACCCCTCATCGAGGCGGCGGAGGAACCGCTACCGCAGCAGGGTCGGCGGCACCGTCGACCGGAACCGCCGCATCGACCTGCTGCTGCATGCTCAGTGCCGCCTCGGCCTCCTGTCCCGTAAGCTCCGCCGGCACTGGCGAAGCATTGTCTGTCGTAACCGCATAACTGGTAACCTGGAATCCAAGCGGATTGGCGATGCGGCTGCGCTCGTCCATCTTCAGGTTGGATTTGTAGGTGAAAGCCATGGTGGCGATACGGCTGTCGTAGAAGTGGGTAACGCCATCCTTCTTTTCGTATATGCGACGCTGGAACCGAATGGTGGCGCCCGTCGGCGCCCGCCCCTGCCCGCCACCCTGCAGGATGATGCTGGATATGGTGACGCGGAGAGCACGCGATTTGCCCATTTGCCGGGCAACGTTCTCGGAGCTGTTGCCGCGCAGCGTGTTGACGTAACCGGCCGCGACTTCGGGCGAAGACATCGCATGCACCGCGGTCCAGTCGCTGAGTCCGGTCAGATCGGCATCGTAGGATTCACGCGCCATGACGTAATGCGCCACATTGCTGCGGTTGATGGCTTCGTTGGCGGTGATGCTGTTGTTCTCGCTGAAATTCCCGCGCAAGCTTGCCACTGAAGCGGTCCCTGTGTAGGCATCGGCCATGATCAGGTAAGGAACCTTCTCCTTGAGGGGCAGCATATAGAAGTAACCCCCAATCAGGGTCAACGACACGATCAGCGAGCAGAACGCCACCACCCATGCGCGGCGTGCGCTGCGCTGCGCGATATCGGCGATGGTGACTTCATAGTTGACCGCCTTCGCAACGGCGCTCTCGACCTTTTGGGTCACTTCTTTCTTTCGGCGGATCATGGCAGTCCAAATCGCTCCAAAAACTCAAAACCTTGAAACACCCATTATCAATTCGATATTGCGGAATCGACAGGGCCTCCGGCCGACCTGACCAGAATCTGGTTGTTGTTGATCACCACCGAAACCTTTTTCTCCGCATAGGCTTCGCTCAGTTGCAAAGCGGCTTCCTGGGCGTTCTTGGTATTGATCCGGCCCACCGCATCGTACAGCGTGTAATCATTGGGGAGTTGATACACCAGCGTCATCTGCGAATCACGCGCCCACCGGGTCAACATGTTCTTCAGCGTTCCATCCGGCGGCGCGGCACGGAAGGTGTAGTTCTGGTACAGCGGAATCTCTTCCACCGTCTGGGAATAACGGTTTACGGGCTTCCAGCGGCCGCGATATTCGGGCGCGGACGGAGTGGAACTGCAACCGGCCAGAACCGCCGCCACGATTGCCACTTTCACCCATGTGTGAGCTGCAGACAGGACACTTCGCTTCATTCTTTCCATCCTAAAAAAACCCGATTACGTGTACGCATCCGCAATGACGCGCACTGCAATTTCGACAACCACGAACAAGCCCACCAATGTCACCTGGCAGACCATGTGGAACCGGGAGATTTACAAGGGCGGAGCCAAGCGGCGAATGTCATCGAACCATCCGAGACACTTCATCAGCGATACTCAGCAATGGCTACCGTGAACACCTGCGCTCGCACATAGAGCAAAGGCTATCGCCTAGCAGCCACCGGCAAACACGTACACAAGAATCGACCCCCTGTTCCCACGATGTCCCTTTTCGTCCACCGGCCTCTATCCAACTGATTCCAGCCACCCTTCCGCTTGGCCAAAACCATCAGAGCGATCGGAATAGTACATGTCCGCGGGAATGCGAGTCAATATTCATCCATATTCTGTGAAAACGGCACGGTTTGATACCCAAAGCATCGCGACGCGATGCAATATCGCCCACTAGGCATCGGTGGCAGGCAGTGCCTGCGGCGATTTGCCACGTACCTTTCCGACGATGCGGCGGGTGCCGTTGCTCAGATCGTCGAGAATGGCGTAAATCGTCGGCAGGAACAACAGGCTGACGAAGGTCGAAAACGCCAGGCCGCCGGCGATGGCGCGGGCCATCGGGTAATACGGCGGGCCGTCGCCGAACATTTGCGTGGTCGTCAGCGAAATCGGGACCATGGCCAGGATGGCGGTTCCCATGGTCATCAGGATCGGACGCAGACGTTCGCGGCTGCCCGCGATCAGCGCTTCGGTGCGGGACGCCCCGTTCCGGCGCAGATTGTTGATGTGTTCGATCATGACGATGCCGTTGTTGACCACCACCCCCATCAACACCAGGATGCCGATGAAGGCCATCACGCTGAACACGGTGCCGGTCAGCCAGAACAGCCAAAACACCCCGAAGATCGAGAACACCACGCCGCTCATGATCGCCGCCGGAAACAGCAACGACTCGAAGACCGCCGCCATCACCACATAGATCATGATGAAGGCGATCAGCAGGTTGAACAGCATCTGCTGCATCGCTTCCTGGTCCTCCTGCGAATCGCCGCCCTCGAAGGTATAGCCATAGCCGGCCGGGAACGCGACCTGCCTGAGCACCGCCTCCATCGCGGCGCGCCCCTCCGGCGCGGTCACGTTCTCCCCCAGCCCGGCCTTGATGGTCAACGAGGTCTGCAGGTTGGTGCGCTGGATGCGGGCCGCGGATGGCTGGTCGGACACCGCTACCAGACTGAGCAGCGGTACCGCGCGGCCATCGGCGGCGCGCACGGTGAAGCCTTCCAGGTCGTCCACCCCATACTGCTCGGCGCCGGCGAACCGCACCCAGACCGGCACTTCGGTATCGCCGCGCCTGAACTCGCGCAGTTGCGCACCGCGCAAGGCGATGCCGATGTACCTGGCCACTTCGTCGGCACTGAAGCCGAACGCCGCAGCGCGTTCCCGATCCACCCGGATCGCCAGTTCCGTGCTCTCGCTGCCGGCATCGACATGCGCATCGCGCAACTGCGGACGCCGCGCCATGATCGGCAGCACATCGGCGGCGATCCCGGAAAGAACTTCGGTGGCGTCGCCCACCAGGCGCACTTCGACGCCTTGCGACTGCCCGCCGCCGTTCCCCCAGTTGCCAACCACCATCGTCGCGCGCGCCGAGGGCGGCAGGCCGGCGCGGATCGCCTCGACCAACGGCTGGATCTTCTCGCCCTTCGGCAGATCGAAGGCGACCATGGTCGAGCCGTCCTGCTGCTCGCTGTACCAGGAGTACACCTGCGCGATCTTGAAGCGTTCGCGATTCCGCTGCAGGTAGTCCTCGATCCGGCCGATCTCCTCGGCCATCTGGTCGCGCGTGTAGGAGTCGCGCCACTGGTAGGAAATGTAGGTTTCCTTGCCGCCGTCGCCGCCGAACATGTCGGTCTTCATGCGCGTCATCGGCACGCTGCTGATGGCGATGATGGCCAGGATTCCGAACACGCTCCAGCCGCGATGCTCCAGCGACCAGCGCAGCAATCGCGCATAACGGCGTTGCAGGCGCGGGATCAGCCCTTTCTCCGACTTCACCATCGCTGGCGTCGGCATCCGCGCCGACAGCATGGGAATCAGGCTCACCGCCACCAGCCAGGAAGCCAGCAGGGAGACGGAGATGGTGATGGCGATCTGCACCATGAAGATGCTGACCTGGTTGGTTTCACCGAACAGGTTGGGCACGAATACGATGCAATGGCACAAGGTGCCGGCACTGAGCGCGATCGCGACGTTGCGTGTGCCCACGATCGATGCGCGCAATGGCTGCCCCGGCATTTTCTCGCGTTCCTGGTAGATGCTTTCGACCACGACCACGGCGTTGTCGACCAGCATGCCGACCGCCAGCAGCAACCCCATCATGGTCAGGATGTTCAGTGTGGTGCCGGCGAAGTGCATGAACCCCAGGGTCATGATGAAGCAGATCGGGATCGCCAGCGTGACCATCAGTGTGGAAGGCCAATGCCGCAGGAAGAAATACAGCACGATGATCGACAACAGCAGGCCCACGCAGCCGGCCTCGGCCAGTTCCCTCAGCGACGAGGTGACGTTTTCGCCCTGGTTTTCGATGACCCTGATCTGCAAGCCGCTCATCGACGGCCGCTGGCTGATCGTCTGGATCTCCCGCAGCGCGGCACTGGAAACCTGCACCAGATTGGCGCTGCGTTCCTTGTAGACATCCAGTCCGACCGCGGGCTTGCCATCCAGGCGGCGGCCGTAATTCATCCGCGTTGGCTTCAATCGCACCTGCGCGATGTCGCCCAGGCGCAGGCCCCTGTCGTTGATGATCAGGTCGCGCAGTTGTTGCAGATCGGTCAGCTCGCCGATCGGCTGCACGCGCAGGCGCTGGCCGTGGTCGTCGATCTCGCCGGCGGAAATGGAGAAATTGGTCGATTGCAGCCTCGTGGTCAGCTCGTTGAGGCTGAGTCCGTGCGCGGTCAGGCGATTGTCATCGATCGCGATTTCAACCTCGTTCGGCGGCGCACCGGACACCTCCACCTTGGCCACGCCGGGGATGCGTTCCAGATTGCGCTTGAACTCGCGCTCGATCATGTCGTATTCGCCGGTCAGGTCGATGCCGCTGGACAGGCGCACGCGCAATATCGGCTGATCGCTGCTGGACCACTTGAAGACGTAATAGCGTTTGAAATCGTCCGGCAGATCGCCGCGGATCGCGTCGATGCGTTCGCGTGCGTCGGAAGCGGCGATGGCGATATCGCGGTCCCAATCGCTGAACTCGATGAACACGCTGCCGGTGTCGGCGGAAGCCGTCGATTGCAGGCGCTTGATGCCGGGCATGGTCGCCAGCGCTTCCTCGGCCGGACGGACCAGATTGCGTTCCACTTCCTCCGGCGTCGAGCCGGTGTAAGGCAACTGCACGAACAGGAACGGCGCGGAGATGTCCGGCAACGCTTCCAGCGGCAGCCGGATCGACGCGATCAGGCCGACCGCCACCAGCGACACGAAGAACATGATCGTGGTCACCGGCCGCTTGATGCTGAACTCGGCGACGCTCATGCCGGTTCGGCCCGCGTACCGGCGGATGCCGCGCCCGCATCGCCGCGCTGGTCGAACTCGGAACGGGCGCGGCGTCCGCGCCCGGCGTAATACTCGTCGCTGTGCCGGTCCAGCAGATCGTAGACCACCGGAATCACCACCAGCGTCAACAGCGTGGACATCAGCAGACCGCCGATCACGGTGATCGCCATCGGCGAACGCACCTCGGCGCCCTCGCCGGTCGCGATCGCCAGCGGCAGGAAGCCGAACAGGGTGCACAGCGTCGTCATCATGATCGGACGCAGGCGCGAGCGTGCGCCTTCGACCAGCGCCTTGCGCTTGCCCACGCCTTCCTCGCGCAACTGGTTGACCTTGTCGATCAGGATGATGGCGTTTTTGGTGACCAGGCCCACCAGCAGGATCAGGCCGATGAAAACCACCACCGAGATCGGCGACCGGCTGAGCACCAGCGCCCATACCGCACCCACCAGCGCCAGCGGAATGGTGAACAGGATGACGAACGGATGCAGCAGGGATTCGAACTGCGAGGCCATCACCAGATAGACCAGGAAAACCGCCAGCGCGAAAGCGAACAGCAGCGAACGCACCGATTCCGCCAGCTCCTCGCCCTGTCCGCCGATATGCATGCCGATACCCGCGCCGAGCGGATTGGCCTCCACCTTCTGCCGCACTTCGCTCATCGCCGTGCCCAGATCGATATCGCGCAGATTCGCCGAGACGATCGCCACGCGTATCTGATCGGCGCGATGGATCTCGCTGGGCCCGGTCGTCGCCACCACTTCGGCCACGGAACTCAGCGGCACCGGCTTGCCGCTGCCCGGATTGACGATCAGGCGGCGGATCGCATCCACGGAATCGCGCTCGTCCTCCTGAGCGCGCACCAGGATGTCGATCTTGCGGTCACGGAAGCTGTAGCGGGTCGCCACCTCGCCACGCACCGCGCGCACCACGACATCGGCGATCTGGCGCGTCGTCAGCCCCAGCGCGCCAGCGCGATCCTGGTCGAAACGGATCTGGATTTCGGGAAAGCCTTGCTCCACCGTCGATTTCACATCGGCATAGTGCGGATCGGTACGCAGCAGTGCGGCCAGCTTCTGCCCGGCGTGCCGCAGACCTTCCAGATCCTGTCCATGCAGTTCGATTTGCAGCGGCGTCGAAAAGCTGAACAGCGCCGGCCGGCTGAAATCCACCTGGACACCGGGATGGCCCTGCATGCTCGCGCGCAGGCGCTCGGTCTCGGCGGCTTCGATCTTTCCGCTGCCACCGCCGCTCATCACCACGGTCAGCTTGCCGATGTTCTCGCCGCTTTCCGTCGGATTGGCGTCCAGCCGCGTTCCGCTGCCGCTGACGCCATACAGCACCCGCACTCCCGGATCGTCTTCATGCTTCCGCTGCAAATCGCGGACCAATGCATCGGTCTGTTGCAAAGGCGTGCCCGGCGGCAATTCGACCGTCATTTCGAACCGGTCCTGTGCCAGCTGCGGGATCAGATCGATACCCAACGTGGGCACCAGCAACAGGGTCCCGGCGAAGATCGCCGCCGCCAGCAGCAGCGCACGCCATGGATGATTCAACGCGCCGGGCAGCAGTCTCAGATAGCCGCTCTCGGCACGGTGATAAGGCGCCATGGTCCAGTCGCTGAGCTTGCGCATCACCGGCCCCACCACCGCATTGAGCAACCGCCACAGCCGCAGCGCCAGCCAGGCCAGGCCATGCAACAGTCCGCGCGCCATGCCGCCCAGCCCGTTGCGCACCCGCGCCAGCGGCTTCTGCCAACCCTTGTCCGGGCGCCACTGCGGATGTGGCGCTTCCTCGGGGAAATCCATCCCGGTGCTGCCTTTCAGCGAGCTCAGCATCGGGATCAGCGTCATCGCCACCACCAGCGAAATCGCGATCGCGATCGCCACGGTCAACGCCTGATCGCGGAACAGTTGCCCGGCGATGCCCTCGACGAATACCAGCGGCAGGAACACCGCGATCGTGGTCAGGGTCGAGGCCATCACCGCCATGCTGACCTCGCGCGTGCCTTCGATCGCCGCGCGCACGCTGCCCAGGCCGCGTTCGCGCGCCTTGGCGATGCTTTCCAGGACCACGATCGAGTCGTCGACCACCAGCCCCGTCGCCAGCGCCAGACCGCCCAGCGACATGACATTGAGGCTCAGGCCCAGCCGCCCCATGAAGAAGAACGTGGTGACGATCGATATCGGCAGCGACAGACCGATGACGAAGGTGCTCCAGCCATCGCGAAGGAACAGGAAGATGATCAGGATCGCCAGCAGGCCGCCGATCACCGCATCCTTTTTGACATCGTCGATCGCGTGCTGGATGAAGACCGATTGATCCTCTATCACGGTCAGCGCCATGTCCTCGGGGATCTGCGGGCGAATCCGCTCCAGCCGCGCCTTGAGCTGGCCGGCCGTGGCCACCGTATTGGCATCGCCCTCCTTGTAGATCGCCAGTTCCACCGCTTCATGACCATCCAGGCGGATGACCGCCTCACGCTCCTTGTAGCCCTGGCGGACCGTGGCGACATCGCGCAACCGCACCGGCAATCCTCCGGCCGCGGTACTGCCCGAAGACGAACTCGCGCTTTCCGCCGACGCGGCGGCGGCCATCGCGGCGGCGGAACCGGTCACCGCCGCCAGCGCGCTCATCTGCTGCAATGCCTGTGCCGCGGCGTCGTTGCCGCCATTCCGCACCGTCACCAGCATGTCGCGGATTTCGTCGAGGTTGCCGAACTGGTTGACCGTGCGCACCAGGTAGCGTTGCGAGCCTTCCTCCAGACGCCCGGCCGACAGGTTGATGTTCTCCTGCCGCAAACGGCCGATCACTGTCTCCAGCGACAGATTGAGCTGGGCCAGCTTGTCCTGATCGATATCGACCTGGATTTCGCCTTCCAGTCCGCCGCCGACCTTGACTGCGGCCACACCCGCCACCGGTTCCAGCTTCTTCTTCAGGTCCTCGTCCGCGTAGCGGCGCAATTCGCCGAGCTGACGGATCCGGCCAGCGCCGGTCGCCGCTTCCTGCTTCGAAGCCAGGGCCAACCGCGCGATCGGTTCGGTGGATGGATTGAAGCGCAGCAAGACCGGCGTTTTCACCTCCTGCGGCAGTTCCAGCGTTTCCAGCTTGTCGCGTACCTCCAGGCCGGCCCGGTCCATATCGGTACCCCAGGCGAACTCCAGCACCACATCGCTCTGCCCGGTACGCGACACCGAGCTGAGCCGGCGCAGGTTCTTGACCACGCCCACCGTTTCCTCGACCTGCTCGGTGATCAGGGTTTCGATCTCGGAGGGCGCGGCACCGATGTACTCGGTGCGTACCGTCAGCGTCGGATAGCTCAGGTCGGGCAACAGGTTGACCTTCAGGCTGCGCAACGAAATGAAACCGAACAGCAGCATGGTCACGGTCAGCATCGCGATCGTGACCCGGCGCCGGGTCGCGAATTCGACCACGCCGCCGCGCCGCGCCGGAGCCGCGCCGGCTTCCGCATCGCGCGATATCACGACGGCGTTTCCGCCACGGTGGCCGTTGCAGGCGCCGTTGCGGCGGCGGCCGGCGCGCCGGTATCGACCACCTGCACGGCGCTGCCGTCACGCAGGGCCATCTTGCCGGCCGTCACCACTTTGTCGCCGGCGGACAGGCCGCTGCGGATTTCGATCCAGCCCTCGTCGGTATAGCCCAGCGCAACCCGCGTGCGTACCGCCTTGCCATCGCGAACGACATAGACCGCCGCCTCGTTCTGATCGTCCAGCAGCGCCAGACGCGGCACCACCAACGCATCCGCGCGCTGGTCGTAATCGACGCGGATGCGGCCGAACATACCCGGCTGCAGAACGCCATCGCTATCGAAAGCGCAGACCGCGCGGAATGTGCCGCTGCCCGAATCCACGACCGGCGCGACGCGATCGACCACGCCGCTGAAGTTTCTTCCCGGCAAGGCATCGACCTGCATGCTCGCCGGCTGTCCGGCGCGGATCGTCGCCAGTTCGCGCTCGGGTATGTTCAAGGCTGCTTCCAGGCGCGAGGTATCCACCACGCGGATGATCGGCGTATTGATCTGGACGAAATTGCCGGTCTTGATCGACCGCGAGGCCACGACGCCGGCGATCGGCGAAGTGACGGTGGTGTAGGACAGTTCCAGTTGCGCCAGGTTGTACTGCGCGCGCGCATTGGCCAGGTCGTAACGCAATTGGTCGACTTCGTTGGCGCTGATCAGTTGCTGCGCGACCAGTTGCTCGGCGCGGCGGAAGTTGTTTTCCAGCTTGCGCATCTGCGCTTCGGTCTGTGCCACGGCGAGGCGTGGCCGATCCGGGTCCAGCCGTACCAGCGGCTGTCCCGCACCGACCTTCTCCCCTTCCTCGACCAGTACATCCAAGGCGACGCCCGAGGTCTTGGCGATCACCTGCGATTCCGCACGCGGTTCCAGCGCGGCCGTGCCGGTATAGCTGGCGGCGATCGGACGACGCACGGCTTCGGCGACCTCCACCGGCGTTGCTTCGTTCGTGGCGGCCGGATTGGCATCGGAATCGCCCGACTTGCATGCACCGAGCAGCAAAGCGACCAGACTTGCGCGCAACAACATCGTGCCGCCACGGGAAAACGAGGGATAGCTGAACAATCGGGACATGCGGCGGCGGCTTCCTGGTCGGGTTTTCGGCTCGGCCGGCACGCTATGCTACGTGCCAGTGTTGTATAGATGTATATGACCGGCCTCGTGAAACCATGCGCCAAAGGTCATGGGTCATGGGTCGAACGGGTCACACCCCGGGATCGAACCCGACCCATTGTTCTCCGGTACTGTTTGGACTTCCGGTGCCGCGAACATGCTGCCGAACCTGCTGCGCCACTTGCAGAACGTGGCCGAACCGATGCCGTGCTCCCGGCACGGTCCAGGTACCGGCGCACCCGCCTCGGCCCGCTTGAGCACGGCGATGATCCGGCTATCGGTGAAACGGGACTTCTTCATGGCATCTCCTCAAAGCCTGTTCACGATCTTGTCTGGGAGGTGCGCACTTCCCGGATACGCAAGAAAACCCGCCCAAGCAACCTGAGCCAGAAGATGAGGAGGGGATAAGCCGGCGGGAGCGGGCGCTCAAATAATCAGGCGGGCGCGGCCCGCGAGAAACGGGAGCGCAACGCGATTGTGCCGCCATGCCGGCACAGCGCTCAGGCCACTTTCGATGCCATGACGAAACCAGCCAACGCCCGGTCCAGTCGCGCGAGACCTTCGGCCACATCCTCATCGCCGATGTTCAGCGCCGGCACGAACCGCAGCACGTCCGGACCGGCCTGCAACAACAGCAATCCGGCATTCGCCGCGTGATCGAGGACCGCACCCGCCTTGCCCGCGTATTCGGGCTTCAGCACCACGCCCAGCATCAGGCCACGGCCACGCACCTGCGCGAACAGGCCATGCCGCGCGTCCAGCTTCGCCAATCCGTCACGCAGGGCCTGCGACTGGCGCGCGACGTTGGCCGCGATCTCGGACGAAGCCAGCCGCCGCAGCGACACGCGCGCCACCGCCGCCGCCAGCGGATTACCGCCGAACGTGGTGCCGTGCGCGCCGTACCGCATGATCTCGGCCGCCCTGGGGCCGACCAGCATCGCGCCGATCGGGAAACCGCCACCCAGCGCCTTGGCCAGGGTCACGATGTCGGGAACGACTTCATCCTGCCAATGCGCGAACAGGCTTCCGGTGCGCCCCATGCCGGACTGGATCTCGTCCAGTACCAGCAAGGCGCCATGCAGGTCGCACAACGCCCGCACCTGGCGCAGGAACCCCACCTTGGCCGGCACCACACCGCCTTCGCCTTGCACCGGCTCCAGCATCACCGCCGCCACGTCGCCACCGGCCATGGCATCGGCCAAAGCCTGCGGATCGTTGAAATCCAGATAGCGGAACCCGCCGGGCAACGGTTCATAGCCCTCCTGGTATTTCGGCTGCGCGGTGGCCGTCACCGCCGCCAGCGTGCGTCCGTGGAAACTGCCGCGAAAGGTGATGACGACGCGCCGCTCCGGCGGCCGGCCCTGCGCGGCGGCCCAGCGCCGCACCAGCTTGATCGCCGCCTCGTTGGCCTCGGTGCCGGAGTTGCACAGGAAAACCCGCTTGGCGAAACGCGAGGCCTCCACCAGTTCCCGCGCCAGATGCAACGGCGGCTCGCTGTAAAAGACATTGCTGGTATGCCACAGCTTGCCGGCCTGCTCGGTCAACGCGGCGATCAGTTCCGGGTTGGCATGGCCCAGGCCGCAAACGGCGATGCCGGCGCCGAAGTCGATGTAATCGCGTCCCGCGCGATCCCAGACTCGTGATCCCTGACCTCGTTCCAGCACCATGTCGCGCGGATGATAGATCGGCAGATAGTACTGTTCGCCCAGGGATATCAAAGGATCGTGTGAAGTGCTCATGGCCGTTGCCGCCTTGCTGTCTGATGGGTATTCGATGAATGGAAAGCGCCCGTGGCCGGCCTGCGGAGGACCCAGCGCCGGGACCGGCGCCGTTCCGTCGCCGCGCGCACCCTCCATGACCACGGCCATTCATTGTGCCCGATCGGCGCCCCCATCGGAGCGCCGATGCGGCACAATCGGCGCCCTGGAGGGAATATGCGCCTGCTGATGAATCCACAACTCAACCCCGCCACGGAGCGTGGCTGGCGCCGGCGCATGTTCAACATCATCTACCGGCACGACACCCGCATCTCGCGGAACTTCGACCTGATCCTGATCTACGTGGTCCTGGCCAGCGTGCTGGTGGTCATCCTGGATAGCGTCAATTCCCTGCACGCGAAATTCCGCATCGCGCTGTACATCATCGAGTGGTTCTTCACCCTGCTGTTCACCGTCGAGTACGCGATCCGGCTGATGGTGATCCGGCGCCCGCTGCGCTACGCGCTGAGCATCTGGGGCATCATCGACCTGGTCTCGATCCTGCCCACCTACCTGTCGGTGCTGCTGCCCGGCGCGCAGCATCTGCTGGTGGTGCGCGTGCTGCGCATCCTGCGCGTGTTCCGCATCCTCAAGCTCACCCAGTACATGGAGGAGAGCAACCAGCTGGTTTCGGCGCTGTGGCGCAGCCGCCGCAAGATATTCATCTTCATCAGCGTGGTCATGACCCTGGTGGTGATCTTCGGCGCGGTCATGCACCTGGTCGAAGGCCCCGAGCACGGCTTCGCCAACATCCCGACCAGCATGTACTGGGCCATCGTCACCATGGCCACGGTGGGCTATGGCGACATCGCGCCGCAGACCACGCTGGGCCGCATGATCAGCTCGCTGCTGATCCTGATCGGCTACAGCATCATCGCGGTGCCGACCGGCATCTATACGGCGGAGCTGGCCAAGAGCCTGCGCCAGTCCTGTCTGGACACCCCCGCCTTGATCCACGACAACCGTGGCTGTCCCGAATGCGGGCTGGAAGGCCATGAAAGCGACGCGAAGTTCTGCAGGAACTGCGGCCACCCGCTGCCGGAAGCGGTCAAATAAGCACACCACATGCCGCCGGCCACGCGCTTGCACCGGCTACGACACGATGCCCGGCCGGGATGCATGAATCTCTCCAGGCACCGCCGACCACCATCACCACGGAAGCCGGGTCCCATCGTTCCCGCTGAAGGCCGGACTCACCCGCCACCGGCAGCACCGGGACAGACGCCCGATCCGACGAAAGCGGCGATGTCCCCGGCAATGCGTGACTTCAGCGCGCCGGGGCCGCCATCGTACAGGCGTTGTGCAATTACACCCCGCAGCCGCGCGACACACGCCTTGCACAAGCGATCCGGCGTGCAGGAGCGGGCGCGGCCGGGGAAATACAGCATGACCGGAATAGCGCGGTCTCTGCCTGCATCGAACATGTCCATCGCTGTCGGTGACGGTTTTTCCGCCATCGAACCGCAGCCGGAAATCGATGCGATCACCCGAACCGCGCCGCAAAACATTCTCTGCATGGAATCCCGCCATCCGATCGATTGTCGCCGCGCCGCTGTCCGCAGCCGCGATCCGCACTGCCTCGCGTGACCTTCCGAATACGCGCCGGATGCGGCGACAGGCATGATATGGGACAACCGCTTGCCACCGGCTTTCCGCGCCGCGCATCGTTTTCCGCCGCGATCCTTTACCATTCCGGCTTCCGACCGTGCCGGTCGCCGCTGCGCCCGAATTCCCATGCCCTATCTGGAACTGTCAGTTCAATGCAACGAATCCGAACAGCCGCGCTATGAACGCGCACTGGAAGATGTGGGCGCGCTGTCGGTCACGCTGCTGGATGCCGATGCCGACACCGGCAACGAACACGCCATTCTCGAACCCGGCGTCGGACAGACGCCGTTGTGGAACAGCCTGACGCTGACCGCGCTGTTTCCCGAGGAAACCGATGCGCTTGCACTGCTGGCGGCGCTGGACGCCTTCGATCCCGGGCTCGACTGGCTGCAGACATCGTTCCGCAAGATCGAGGACCAGGATTGGGAGCGGGTCTGGCTGGACCAGTTCCAGCCGATGCGGTTCGGCAAGCGCACCTGGATCGTGCCCTGGAACCAGGCCCTGCCCGCCGCAGCCGATACGCCGGAAGCGGCGGTGATCCGGCTCGATCCGGGGCTTGCGTTCGGTTCCGGCACGCATCCGACCACGGCGCTATGCCTGCGCTGGCTCGATGGCCTGGCCGGTCAGGGACGACTGGAAGGCGTGCGCATGCTCGACTTCGGCTGTGGCTCGGGCATCCTGGCGCTGGCGGCGCTGAAGCTCGGCGCGGCCTCCGCTGTCGGCGTGGACAACGATCCGCAGGCGTTGCTGGCCACGCAGGACAATGCGGTACGCAATGACGTGGGCGAGCGTCTGCAAGCCTATCTGCCCGCAGCCGAACCGGTGGCGCGCTATCCGGTGGTCGTCGCCAATATCCTGGCCTCCGCGCTGGATGCGCTGGCCCAGACGCTGGCCGCGCGCGTGGCTCCCGGGGGACGGATCGCGCTGTCGGGCATCCTGCAAGGTCAGGAACAGGCGCTGATGGATCGCTATACTTCATGGTTCGACTTCTTGAACATCGAAACCGGAGATGACTGGATGAGAATCGACGGCGTGCGCCGATGACGGTACGCGGTTCGCGTCTGTCTCCTATCGTTCGGCCGGACTCCCCATAACAGGCACGTAATAGGCATGACCCTGCTCTGTCCAAACTGTCTGCATCCCATCGCCCCCGATCCGCTGACCGGAGCTGCGCCCGCAGTATGTCCGGATTGCGGCTGGGACCGGGAGCGGTTCCGGCGCAATGTGCGCCGGGCCTTTCCGGAGCTGACGCCGATGACGCCCGCGGTGGCGAATGCCGGACCGGCGAATCCGCCGGAACCGGCGGTCACGCAGGTTTCCCAGGCTGCGGCGCCGGTGGCCGAAGCCCACGAATCGATGTCCGCCCGGCTCCAGCACTCGCCGATGCCGGCGACCGAGGCCGAGGAGGCCGCATTTATCGATGCGCTGTTCTCGGAAGAATCGCCTCTGGCGCAGGCCAACGAACCGGAGGCGGCCTTCGTCGAAAGCGAAGCGCGGAAGCCTTCGCCGGTGGCGATGCGCCGGCCGGTCGCGCCGGCGCCAGTCCCGCGCTGGCTGTGGACAGCCTTGCCCGTGCTGGCGCTGACACTGGGCCTGCAGATCCTGCTGGCCGACCGCGCCCGGTGGGCCGGGAACACCGCCTGGCGGCCGTGGCTGAATGCGGTCTGCGGCATCCTGCAATGCTCGCTGCCGCCCTGGCGCGAGCCGGCAGCCTTCACCATGCTCGATCGCGGCGTGGCAGCGGCGGCCGATCAACAGCATGTCTTGAAGATCCACGCCAGTTTCCGCAACGATGCGCGCTGGGCGCAGCCTTGGCCGAACCTGGAACTGTCCCTTTCCGATGCGGATGGCCGCCTGGTCGGCAGGCGCACGTTCACGCCCGCCGAATACCGCAGCGACATCGCCGGGAAGGAGCTGGCGCCGGGCGAGACCGGCGAGATTTCATTCCTGATCCGCGAGCCTTCCAGCGAAGTCATCGCCTTCAGCTTTGTGTTCCGCTGAGACTGTCGTGTCGCGGACAGTGCGACGAATGCTGCAGTATCGCCGTGGCCGCAAGCGTTGCCTTAGCCGATCCGGCTTCCCTACCATTTCCTGCCCGCCTGCGATCGGATCATGCCCGTCCGCAAGCACTTTCAGCCGAAAGCCGCTGCCATGCCACGGGCGAAGTCCCAGAGTAACGCCCTCATCGCGGCATGGCCTTGATTTGAATCGTGGCGGGCGGCCGGCACTATGACTAGGCTTGAATTTCCGTTCTCCGATCCGCTACCTGATATTCCGCCGGACCTTCTCGTGTTGTCACCAAGCCATCCTCCACGCACCGATCTTTCCCGCGCCGCGCCGAAGCCGCCTCTGCGCGAGCATGTCGCACAATCGGTGCGCCGCTATCTGCGCGACCTCGACGGTTGCGATGCCAACGATATCTACGAGACCGTCCTGCGCGAGATGGAGATTCCGCTGTTCGTCGAGGTTCTGAACCATTGCGAGGGCAACCAGAGCCGCGCCGCCGCGCTACTGGGCATCCATCGCGCGACACTGCGCAAGAAACTGAAGGACTACAAACTGATCTGAACCAGTTGATCCGAACCGGCTGATCTGGACAGACAGGCGATCTGGACAAACCAATCCCGACAGGATGGCCTGAACCGCGGTGGCGACGCGTGGGGCGGGCGATGCGGGAAAACATTCCTTTGGGAAACATTCCGGACTGAAGTCCCATCCGTTGCCGGATGCCGCGCGAGGCGCCGGCAATCTACATGCTGATCCGGATCGCGGCGGCGACGCCTTCGACGTTCCACCAGTAACGGGTGATATGGAAGAACACCGGCGCGGCGAAGCAGACCGAGTCGAGCCGGTCGAGCACGCCGCCATGCCCTTCGATCATGTGGCCCCAGTCCTTGATGCCGCGATCGCGCTTGATCGCCGACATCACCAGGCCGCCGAAGAAGCCCATCAGATTGACGACCAGCGCCATCAGTCCCGCCTGCCACGGCGAAAACGGCGTGATCCACCACAGCGCCATGCCCAGGATGCTGGCCGAGAGCACGCCGCCGGCGAAACCTTCGACGGTTTTCGACGGCGACAGCTTCGGCGCGATCAGGTGCCGGCCGGCCAGCTTGCCCCAGACGTATTGCAGCACGTCCGAAGACTGCACCACGATCACCAGGAAGGCGATCAGCAGCAGGTTGCGGCCGGCATAGCCGGGAATGTTGAGATTCAGCAGCAGCGGCACATGCGAGATGCAATAGACGCTGATCATCAACCCCCACTGCACCTTGGCGGTCCGCTCCAGGTAGTAGGTGGTATCGCCGTACAGCGCCGACAGGATTGGCAGCAGCAGGAACGCGTACACCGGCACCAGCAGCGTGGTCATGCCGTACCAGCCGGTCCATACCCACCAGTACTGCAACGGCAGCACCACATAGAAAGCTGCCACCAGGGCGAAATAATCGCCGCGCCGGGTCGGCGTCAGGGTGATGAATTCGCGCAGCGCAAACAGCGAGACGAATGCGAACAGCACCACCATGCCAAGTTTGCCGAACACGAAGGCCAGCGCCATGATCGCGGCCATCACCCACCATGCGCGAATCCGCGCGGTCAGGTTGTCCAACACCGCGCTGGGCAGGCGGCGCGCGCGCCAGCGCAACGATTCGGATATTGCGGTGGCGACGATCAGCGCCAGCAGGATGCCGAGGAACAGCATCAGGGTATCGGGCATCCTAGGCATGCGAAGTCTCCCGCGACGATTCCGGCGACAATGCCAGCAGGGCCGTGCGGGCGCGCTCCAGGAATGCGCCCCTGTCCTCGCCTTCCTGCAAGCGGAACGGCGCGCCGAAAGTCGTCGTGCACAGCAGTGGCAGCGGCAACCAGCGGTTCTTGGGCATCACCCGCTTCAGGTTGTCGATCCAGACCGGAACGAATTCCACTTCCGGGCGCTTCAGTGCCAACTGGTAGATGCCGCTCTTGAACGGCAATACGCCCTCGTCGCTCTTGTTGCGCGTGCCTTCGGGAAACAGGATCAGGGAATCGCCGCCATCGACCGCTTCGCACATGGCCTGGACCGGGTCGTGCGTTCGCGTCTGCGCATCGCGTTCGATCAACACGGCGTTGAACACGGAACGGATCAGATAGCGCCTTCCCCGCATACGCTCCCAGTATTCGGCGGCAGCGACCGGACGCACCCGATAACGGTAAGGAGGCGGCAACGAGGACCAGATCAGCACGAAATCGCCGTGGCTGCTGTGATTGCCGTAATACACCCGCTGCTCGCCAACCGGCGAGCAGCCCAGCCAGAGCGCGCGCGCTCCGGTCAACGTACGGATCACCCCACTGGAAAAGCGTGCGATCAATCGGGCAAACACTGTTTTCCTATCCCCCTGTCACCACATCCAGTCCATTGTCTGAGCCGGCGCGCATCCGCTTCAGCCGCCGTAGATCGCCAGAATCAGCAGAACCGCCTGGATCGCGGCCGAAACGGCTTGCCAGCATAGCAAACATCCCGCGCCCCGCAGCCGCGAACTCCAGTCGCGCGGCTCGCCGCCGCCGCGGATCAGGCCGAGTTCGCGCAGGCTCGCGTCCAGGTCGCTGGCCGCCTGCTGCAGATTCTCGCGCTTGCTCATGATCTCGAACAGATCGGCGTCGAAGTCGGTGCGCAACGCCCAATAGACCTGGACCATTCCCGCCACCGCGCTGGCACCCAGCCACCAAGCGGCGGCGGCCAGCGAATTCTGCATCGCCCATGCGGCCAGCGCCCACAGGCAGACCACCCCGAGCATCGCCAGCGACAGCCCATGCAAACGGCGCCCCTGCCGCAGCAATGCCGCAGTGACCTGCAGGTCGGTACGTTCGCTCATGTTTCACCTTTCGCCATCACGAGCGGCCCAGTATCGGCGAAAGCCTCCCGCAATGCCTGTACATGCCCTGGACTCAGCACGATCTTCGGCCTGACTGCGCGCAGCCGCGCGATTGCCGCATCCACCGAGCCGGCGCGGCCGCTGTCCAGCAGCCACGCCGCCACCGCGGCGGCGCTGCGCGAGTACCCCAGCGCACAGCAGACCAGCACTTCGCCACGGCCGCGCGCGCGGTCGATATCGACCGCCAACCACCGCAGTTCCGATGCGGCGGGCACGACCAGGTCCAGCATGGGCCGGATCACATCGCCGGGATGCGCATCGGGCAAAGACAGCTCGGCGCAGACATCGACCACCACCGCGAAGCGCCCGCGCTGGCCGCGTCCCGGCAAGCGTCCCAGCCACACGCCATCGGCCACCGCCACCGGCCGCGGATCGTGGCGGGTCCATGCCCGCGAGTTGATCCACGCCGCAATGCAATAAGGTGCGTACAGCCAGCGCGCCGCGAGGCTCAGCCGCCCGTCGGCGCGCTTCTGGAATCCGGCCACTCCCAGCAACGCATAATCCATCGCCACCAGCAGCAGCGACAGCGCCGGCCAGCACAGCCACCAGGCCCAGCCTCCGACCACCCGGGCCACGACCGCCAGCAGCGATGCTCCCGCCAGATAGGCCGCCGCCAGACGCCAGCGTCGCGGATCGCGCGCCCAGGCCATGTTCCGCAACGGCGAAGCGATGCGCTCCGGCCACAACCAGACACACAGCCAGCCCGCCGCCAGGCCGGTCGGCACATCGATGAAGTGATGCTGATAGGTGGTCAGCACCGACAATCCGATCAATGCGAACCCGCCATGCAGCAACCAGCGCGCGAATCCGGACAGATGTTTTGCGTACAGCACCCACAACACGATCAGCAGCGCGATATGCAGCGACGGCGCCTGGTTGAAGGGCTTGTCGAAACCCAGCAGCACATCGAACAGCCAGCCGAACACACCATCGGTCGGCGGTCGCTCGAAACTGAAGCGCAACGGCCACAGCAGGAAACAGGCCACCGCCAGCAGTTGCGCGGTCAGCAGGCGACGACCGTGCGTATCCAGCTCGCACCGGTCGCGGCACAGGAAAAAGGAAAGCGCATACAGCAGGTCGATCGACCAGTACGGAACGATGGTCCACGCCCAGAACGGGATGCCCGCCTCCCAGCCGAACACCGCCACCGGCACGTTTTCCCGGCGGCTCGCCATCCAGTTGGCAAGGCCGTAACTGGCGAAGAAGAACGGCCCCAGGCAGACCAGCCACAGCAGCGCGCGCCGCCACGGGCGCGATGGCGCCCCGGTCATGCGTCGATCCGCTGCGCCAGCGATACGGTGAAGATGCCCCATTGGTCGATACGCTGCCTGACTTTGCGGAACCCGGCGGCTTCCACCAGCTGGTCCATTTCCTGCTGCGTCCTGCGCCGCATCACCCAGGCGACGCCCTCGCGGTGGCTGGTCAATGCGCGCGCGATGAACTCCAGTTGCGGATGCCAGGGCTGGCCGGTATAGGCCAGGTAGCCTCCGGCCGGCATCGCGGCGGCGATGCCTTCGAGCGAACGCCGCACCATCGCGTTGTCGGCGAACAGCTCGTACAGCCCCGACACCACCGCCAGCGTCGGTTTCGGCTCCAGCGCGGCCAGCGCATCGCGATCGAACGCATCGCCCTGCTCGAACCGGGCGATGTCCCGGGCGCCCAGTTCCTGGATCAGCGCCGCGCCCTGGCGCACGTTCAGATCGCTGAAATCGCGCAGCAGGATCGAATCGGCCGAATCGCGGCGCGTGGCCAGCGCCTCCAGCACGTAGCGCCCGTGCCCGGCCGCGATATCGACCACATGTACCGGCAGGCCGGCGTCGCGCAGCAGATACATGGCCTCGCGCAGGGTCCGGTTCATGTGCTCGCGGCGCACCCGGATGCCGCGCCAGCCGATCGCATCCAGATACTGCCGGTCCACGAAGCGCCCCAGTCCGCCGGCACCCCGGGCCTGATTGCGATAGATGTAGTCCAGGCTGCTGCCGGAATCGAATCCGGTCGCCAGGCCCAGTCCGATGCCCTCGGACAGCTTGCCGCCCAAGCGCAGGCCGGCGCGCACGCCACGCCAGCGGAAATCCTGCAACGACCAGCGCTCCGGCGGCCAGGCCAGGCGCTCGGCCTCGTCGTGGGTAAAGCCGTGACGGTCCGCGTCGAGCAGATCCGTCCTTGCCACCGGTTCCGCGAACCGCGCCGACAGGAAGGCGCGCAACTTGCCCACGGCCTGTGCCCGGTCTTTTTCGCCCAGCGTGTCGTGATAGAAGCCCGGCAGCAGATGGCGCTCCTTGACCGGCGCGCCGAGGTTCTCGAAGAAACGGTCCTGCGGCCCGCGATGCACGACGAAATCGGCGCCGGACACCAGCAGTTGCGTCGGTACCGTGATCGCCTGCGCATCGGCCACGATACGGTCGGAGGTTGCATAGAGTCCGAGCAGTATTCGCGCCGAGATCGGCCGCGCGACCAACGCATCGTCCAGATAGCTGTCGATGCGCTCGCGGTCATGCGTCAGCCACCTCGGCTTGACGTAGCTGTTGACGAAGAAATTGCCGCGCATCCTGTACAGCAGGCCCAGTCCCGGCCTGGCGAACGGCACGTACAGCTTGACCTTGAATGCCGGTGAGGCCAGCGCCAGCGCCCGCAGCGACGGCGCGTAGTCGTGCACCCAGGCGGCGGCGATGACCGCGCCCACGCTCTGCGCCACGACCGCGATGTCCTCGATGGCGATGCCATGATGGTCGCGGATATGCGCGATGAAGCAATCCAGGTCCCGTACCAGCGCGTCGAACCCCGGCGCATCGCCGCGCTCGCCCGGAGAGCGACCATTGCCGCGCGCGTCCCAGGCGAAGAATTCGCAGTCCGGCAACTCCAGTTCGTCGACCAGATGCCCCACCCGGCCCGAATGCTCGTGGCCCCGGTGCAGCAGTACAATGGCACGTTTGGCGGACCCGTTGTCCGCCTTGGCCGCCCAATGCCGATAGAAAAGATCCGCCCCGTCGAAACTGGCGAACTCGCGCGGCTCCGGTATTCTCATCGCTTCCCCTTGGTTGAAATCCATTACCCGGACCGCCGGATCATCTCTCGCGCAATCCTGCGGCGATCCTCCGCCAGACGGTGAGAATACACAACACCGTCATCGCCGCAGCGGCCCAATCGACCATGCGCGCACCGCCCCAGCCCAGAGCCAGCAGCAGACCCGCCAGGCCGATCAGAAACGCCCGGTCGCTCTTGCCCATCGGCCCGTCGTAGCGGCGCGAAGCGCCGGCCATCAGGCCAAGCACGCCGGCGTACTCGGTCAGCGCCGCCGCCAGCGCCAGCAGCCACAGCCAGATCGCATGCACGCCCGGCACGGTCAGCAGCGAGAGATACAGGGCGGCATCGGCCAGCACATCGCTCAGCTCGTTCAAGTACGCGCCCAGCGCGGATTTCTGCCCGAACTCGCGCGCCAGCATGCCGTCGATCGCGTTCAGCGCCATCCGCAGCAGCATCCATACCGGCAACAGCGCATACAGCGGCGGACAGCGCGGCCCCAGCCACGCCACCAGCGCCGCCGCCGCCAGCGACACCAGCAGCGCAAAGACCGTCACCTGGTTGGCGGTCGCGCCCAAGCCGTGCAAACCCCGCGCCAGCGGCCGCAGCAGATCCTGGAATCTTCCCTTCAATGCATAAATCGATGCCATGACCGCGCGAACGGAGCAAACCCGGGGATGCACAGCCTACAATATCCGGCCTTCCGCAATGAACGGCCGCTCCCGATGACTGCCAAACTCCTGCCCGTGCGCCGGGCCCTGTTGTCCGTTTCCGATAAATCCGGACTGACCGAACTGGCCCAGGCGCTGCACGCCGCCGGCATCGAACTGCTGTCCACGGGCGGCACCGCCAAGGCGCTGCGCGAGGCCGGCCTGCCGGTGCGCGATGTCGCCGAAATCACCGGATTCCCGGAAATGATGGATGGCCGGGTCAAGACCCTGCACCCGATGGTGCATGGCGGCCTGCTGGGCCGCGCCGGCACCGACGATGCGGTGATGGCCGAGCACGGCATCGCGCCGATCGATCTGCTGGTGCTGAACCTGTATCCGTTCGAACAGGTCACCGCCCGCGCCGGCTGCACGCTGGCGGAGGCGGTCGAAAACATCGATATCGGCGGCCCGGCCATGCTGCGTTCGGCGGCGAAGAACTTCGCCCGGGTCGCAGTGGCGACCGCTCCGGCGCAGTACGCGAAACTGGTCGAAGAACTGCGGGCCAATCGCGGCGCATTGTCGGCGGCGACCCGCTTCGAACTGTCGGTGGCGGCGTTCAACCGCGTCGCGCAATACGATGCCGCGATCAGCAATTACCTGTCGGCCATCACCGACGCTCCCGGAAACGGCAATCTTGCGCCCGCCCGCAGCGACTTCCCGGGCCAGTTGAACGACAGCTACTTCAAGGTCATGGACCTGCGTTACGGCGAGAACCCGCACCAGCAGGGCGCGTTCTATCGCGAACCGCAGCCGCCGGCCGGCACCCTGGCCACTTTCACCCAGTTGCAGGGCAAGGAACTGTCCTACAACAATCTGGCCGACGCCGACACCGCCTGGGAATGCGTGCGCCAGTTCCAGCGCCCGGCCTGCGTCATCGTCAAGCATGCCAATCCCTGCGGCGTGGCCGAAGGCGACGGCTGCGGCGACACCTACGAGGCCGCCTACGCCACCGACCCGACCTCGGCCTTCGGCGGCATCATCGCCTTCAACCGGCCGCTGGACGCGGCCACCGCCAAGACCCTCCTCGACCGCCAGTTCGTCGAAGTGCTGATCGCGCCGGACTACGAGCCGGCCGCGCTGGATTACTGCGTCAAGAAAGCCAATGTCCGCGTGTTGCGGATTCCGCTGGCCGAAGGCCACCACCGGACCGACATCAAGCGCGTCGGCGGCGGCCTGCTGGTGCAGAGCGCCGACCTGCGCGTAATTGCCCGCGACGAGTTGAAGGTGGTGACGCAGCGCGCGCCGACTCCGGCCGAACTCGACGATCTGCTGTTTGCCTGGCGCATCGCCAAGTTCGTCAAGTCCAACGCCATCGTCTACGCCAAGGACCACCGCAGCATCGGCATCGGCGCCGGCCAGATGAGCCGTGTGGTCTCGGCCAAGATCGCCGGACTCAAGGCCGCGGACGCCAAGCTGGTCGTGCCCGGCTCGGTGATGGCGTCGGATGCGTTCTTTCCGTTCCGCGACGGCATCGACGCCGCCGCCGAAGCCGGCATCAAGGCCGTGATCCAGCCCGGCGGCTCCATGCGCGACAATGAAGTAATCGACGCCGCCGACGAGCACGGCCTGGCGATGGTGTTCACCGGCGTGCGTCACTTCCGGCACTGAGAGGCCGCATCGTGTCCATATCTGTAGAACCTATCTCAAAATTGCCTGAGCAACAGAGCTACCGCAGAAACCTGCACGAATCCGAGAAAATTCTCCGGATGGAACTCCCAACGGTTCAACCGTCGGCGCTTGTGTTTCATCCACGCA
>JAISFF010000001.1 GCA_031263725.1 Lysobacteraceae bacterium
CAGCGTGGCGTGTCCGCTTCCAGCCTGATACAGGGGCGTCCGCCGCAACTCGTGATAATCACATGCCGCGAAGCCTCGGCTACATCGGCACGAACCTCGATGGACTCCAACCGCGCCTCGGCTTGGTGGACCCGTTTCAACTCCATCGTCAGCAACAGCGCGCCGCCACCGATCAGGACCGCCATGCTGGCCGCGACGGCCGTCAACATCTTCAGGCTCAGCCATTTGACATGCTGGTTGGCCGCCTGCCGTGACTGTATGAACTCCTGGCCGCCTTCCTGTAGCCGGGACAGGGTTTTCCCTACTTCGCGGTCGAATTCGCTCCAGTTCCGCCCCAAAGCCCGGCGCACGCCCTCGTCTACCGTTTTTTCTGCTCTGGCGCTGGCCTCATCCAATATGGTGGCTCGAATCGTGGCGAAGGAGAAGGCTGGGCCACGGATTCGGATAGCCGTAACGGTCGCGGATACAGGGGGCTTGCTTCCTCCCTCATGGTTTCAGCCGGTGAAGGCATTATCGTACGGGCCGAGATCGCCACACTCAAAATGGAGCGGGACATCTAAGAACCTGTTCACGATCTTCTGAGTAGGAGCGCCAAGAAAGCCAGATGGATGAATTGCAAACGGGTGTTGAGCAAATGCTCGCAGTTTTTCCATAACCTTCGGTTCTTCTCCAGCCAGGCAAAGCTGCGTTCGACGATCCAGCGCTTGGGCATGACCTTGAAAGTGTGCAGTTCACTGCGTTTGGCGACCTGCACGATGACCGCATCTCCCAAGATGTCCCGCACGCCTTGGGCGAAGGAGGCTCCCGTATAGCCGCTGTCGCACAGCAGGCTTTGCACCTGCTTCAAGCCCGACTTGCCGCGATCCAAGGCCTGCAGCGCGCCTTTGCGGTCGGTCACCTCCGCTGTCGTCACTACAATGGCGTGGGGCAAGCCCTGGGTATCCACGGCGATATGACGCTTGATCCCCGACACCTTCCGTTCGCAGCAGATACAACACACTGCGCACCACACCTCGTACAGGTCCACGCTGCGTGGCTTGGTGCGCTTGCGCGCTTGTTCCAGGATGGGACGGATCTGCTCGAACCGCTCCCGGCTCAGGTCACTCGGATAAGTCTTCTTGCGCATCCGCACAGTGTCCGCTCTGCAACGAAGATCGTGAACAGGCTCTGAGAACCCCGCCGGACGCCGTTTCCGGCAAGAAGCTAGAATCCGGAATCCCCTCACTGGAGAGATGTCCATGCAGCTTGCTTCCATCCGCGCAGTAATCACCGGCGGCGTTTCCGGCCTGGGTCTGGCCGTCGCGCGGCACCTGGTGGCCCATGGCGGCAAAGTGGCCCTGTTCGATGTCAACGACGACAAGGGCGCCGAAGCCGTCGCCAACTTGGGACAGGAACATGCCCGCTACTACAAGACCGACGTCGCCAGCGAAACCGATGTCGGCGCCCACATTGCCGCCGCCGCCGGATTCCTCGGCGGGCTGAATGCCGTCGTCAATTGCGCCGGCATCCTCGGAGCCGGGCGGGTGCTCGGCAAGGAAGGTCCGATGCCGCTGTCCACGTTCCAGACCACGGTCATGGTCAATCTGGTCGGCAGCTTCAATGTGGCCAAGACCGCCGCCGCGCAGATGCAGAACAACGTTTCCGACGACGACGGCGAGCGCGGCGTGATCGTCAACACCGCCTCGGTGGCGGCGTTCGAGGGACAGATCGGCCAGGCCGCCTATGCCGCCTCCAAGGGCGGCGTCATCGGCATGACCCTGCCGATGGCGCGCGAACTGGCCCGTTTTGGTATCCGCGTCATGACCGTAGCTCCCGGCACGTTCTGGACCCCGATGGTCGACGGCATGCCGCCGCAGGTGCAGGAATCGCTGTCCGCCGCGATCCCCTTCCCTTCGCGTCTGGGCAAACCGGAGGAGTTCGCCGAGATGGTGGGCTTCATCCTGCAGAACCGCTATCTCAACGGCAGCACCATCCGCCTGGATGGCGCGATCCGGCTGGCGCCGAAGTGATCCGGGCCGCCGGAAAGCGCCACGGCAACCTGCGCGCATACAGGCAGGCAGGTCTTTGGATACGTTCGGCATCCGCCGGTTTCGCGGCGATGTCGCGTGACCGTCCGTCGCGCATGTCGATACCGGCCCGACTGTCACGAATGATGGCGCGATCGGATGGAACAGCGACTTGCCCGATACCGCCGGTGCCGAGGATCTCGCTCGAACCCGCTCCGATGGATAAGCTTTGTGTTTTGACTTGCCAGATCCCATGACCACCGCCTTGTCCGACCGCCATGACGAACGCCTGCGCTGGGCGCGACTCGCGTTGAAGGACGATTCGGCGCAATTGCGGCGCGCTTCCGAGGACGCCGGTTTTCGCAGCTACTGGCGTAGCCAGGGACAGGGACCCAGCCGGATGCTGATGGACTCTCCGCCGGCGCTGGAGGATGTCCGTCCGTGGTTGCGCATCCATGAGCTGCTGGCCGCAGGCGGCGTGCGCGTGCCGCAGATACTCGCAGAGGAGTGCGACAGCGGTTTCCTGCTGCTGGAAGACCTCGGCGGTCCGACCCTGATCCAGTTGCTGGACACCGATAACGCCGATACGTGGTTCGACGCCGCCATCACCCAATTGCTGCGTCTGCAGGCGATCGCTCCGCCCGCGGATCTGGGCCGCTTCGACGAGGCCGCGTTGCAGCGGGATTTCAATTTGTTCGAGGCGTGGTTCCTGCGCCGCCATCTGGGTCTGGAACCGAGCGGTGCCGAATTGGCGGTGCTGGCCGATGCGCGCCGGCAACTGATCGAAAACGCACTGGCGCAGCCGCAGGTGCTGACACATCGTGATTTCATGCCGCGCAATCTGATGCCGGCCGATGGCGGTCTGGCGGTACTGGATTTCCAGGACAGCGTGATCGGCCCGATCGCCTACGATCCGATCAGCCTGTTCAAGGATGCGTTCCTGAGCTGGCCGCCGGAACGGGCCGAACGCTGGCTGGCGCATTATCATGCCCGCGCCCTCGATGCCGGCCTGCCGGTGCCGGCACTGTCCGGGTTCCAGCGCGATGCCGACTGGCTGGGCGTACACCGGCACCTGAAAATCCTCGGCATTTTCTCCAGACTGCATTACCGCGACGGCAAGCCGCGCTATCTGGCGGATGCGCCCCGTTTCATCGCCTATCTGGATGAAACCCTGTCGCGCTACGAATCGCTGCGGCCGTTGCAAGCGCTGCTGGACGAGCGGGTCAGGCCGGCGCTGTCGCTACGCGCCGAGGCTGTCTCATGAGCAACGGACCGAACCACGCGCCCAAGGCGCTGATCTTTGCCGCCGGTCTGGGCGAACGCATGCGGCCGCTGACCGAACGCATCCCCAAACCGCTGCTGCCGGTGGCCGGCAAACCGCTGATCGTCTGGCATCTGGAAAAACTGGCCGCCATCGGCGTGCGCGATGTGGTCGTCAACACTTCCTGGCTGGCTGGCCAGTTCCCGCGCGCACTGGGCGATGGCGATCACTGGGGATTGCGCCTGCACTATTGCTACGAAGGACCGACCCCGCTGGAGACAGGCGGCGGCATGTGGAACGCGCTGCCGTTGCTCGGCGATGCGCCCTTTCTGCTGGTCAACGGCGATGTCTGGACCGATTACGATTTCGCGCGATTGCCCGCCGCTCCGGCCGGCTTGGCCCATCTGGTCATGGTCGATCCACCCGTGCAAGCTGTCGGTGGCGATTTCGTTCTGGCCGATGACGGCCATGTGCGCTCGGAGGGGGCGGTACGCCTCACCTATTCCGGTATCGGCGTCTATCGCCCCGAACTGCTGCACGACTGGCAAAGCGTGATCGGCGAACCGCAACCCGAATCCGGCAAGCCGCGTTTCAAGCTCGCGCCGATCCTGCGCGCGCGCATGGCATCCGGTGCGATCACCGGCGAACGCCATCGCGGTCGCTGGACCGATGTCGGCACGCCGGCGCGCCTGACGGCGCTCGAACAGACTCTGGCGGATACCGAAGGAGACATCACGGCCGGCGCGGGATGAACCGCATCAATCAGTGCATGTTCCGGCGCAGGTCCGTCCTCCGGTTCAGGACGGGAGCCGGTCCGCCCCCAGGACATGCCGCAGAAACGGCACGGTGATCTGGCGTTTCGCCGCGAGCGATTCGCGGTCCAGGATATCCAGCGTCGCCAGCAGCTCATTGATATCGCGACCGGTACGGGTCAACAGCCAGGCGATGGCCGCATCATCCAGGCTCAGGCCGCGGCGGCGCGCGCGATCGCGCAGGATGTCGCGGCGCGCGTTGTCGTCCAATGACGGCAACACGATCCGTGCGCACTGGCCCAGGCGCGAGCGCAGATCCGGCAGCACCAGCGGCAAGGCATCCGGCGCCGTCCTGGCCGTGTACAGCAGCACGGAATGTCCGCCGCCACGGGCCCGGTTGTGGAAATCGAACAGCGCGATCTCATCATCACGATTGCCCGCGATCGCCTCCATGCCATCCAGCGCGATCAGATCATGGCCTTCCAGCGCTTCCAACGCTTCCCGCAACCGCCCCGCCGCCGCGATCAACGGCAGATAGCTCGCGCTGCGGCCATGTTCTTCGGCAGCCGCACAGGTCGCCAACGCCAGATGCGTCTTGCCGCCGCCGGAGGGACCGAGCAGGTACAGCCAATCGCCGCCGCCTCCGGCCAACGCATGCAATTGCTCCAGCGCGCCCGGCGGCGCGCCAACGAAACTGTCGAAACGCTGGTCCGGCGGATAGCGCAGCCGCAGAGGCAATTGCGCTGTCGTGGACGGACGCTGCGGGGCGCTCACTTCGAATCCGTTTCCGGATCGCTCCTGGCCGCCGGTTCCGCCGGCGGCGAATCGGCGGTCGCCAGCACGATCGGGCCGCCGGCGCCCGTGTACAGATCGCTGTGCAGGTATTTGCTCTGCACGAAGCGCAGCAGCACATTGATCACCGCCGCCGCCGGCAAGGCCATCAGCATGCCCAAGAAGCCGAACAGCTGGCCACCCGCCATGACCGCGAAGATCACCGCCACCGGATGCAGGCCGATGCGGTCGCCGACGAAACGCGGCGTCAGCACATAGCTCTCCATCAACTGACCGATGATGAAGACCACGGCGCCGGAAACCAGCAATTGCCAGTCCAGTCCCTTCGCCTGCACCAGCGCCGCCACCAGCGCCAGCACCACGCCGGTGGTCGCGCCCAGATACGGGACGAAGCTGATCAGACCGGCGATGATACCGATCAGCAGGCCGAGCTTGAGCCCGACCACCGACAGGCCGACCGCATAGATCGCCGCCAACGCCAGCATCACCAGGAACTGCCCGCGCAGGAACGCGCTGAGCACATCGTTGGATTCCCTGGCCAGGCGGCTGACCGTCGGATAGTAATCGCGCGGGATCATGCCGCCGACCTGCGCCACCAGCTTGTCCCAGTCGCGCAGGAAGTAGAACGTCAGGATCGGCAGCAGCACGATGTTGGCGCCCCAGGCGATCATCGCCGAACCCGAGCGCGACAGATAACTGAAGAACACGGCAGCGAAATCGCCCACCTGCTCCAGATGCCCGCGAACCCAGTTGACCAGCTTGCCCGGGTCCAGCCAGTCGGCCAGATGGAATCCGCTCTTCTGCTGCACCCACGGCATCGCCGTCTGCATGAACCAGTCGCGGTATTCCGGCAATGCGCTGACCAGCGTCATCACCTGGCTCTGGATCATCGGGATCAGGATCAGCAACGCCAGCACCAGCAGCAGCGTCATCGCCACGAACACCAGGATCACGCCGGTATTGCGCGAGCGACCCTTGCGTTCCAGATAGTCCACCAGCGGATCGCCCAGCCAGGCCAGCAGCGCCGCCAGCACGAACGGCGTGAGGACCGGCGCCAGCAGATAGACCAGGAAGAAGGCGCCGACGCCCAGCGCCAGCCACTGCAACCGGTGCAGGAACAGCGCGATCCGGGCCTGCGGGGAATCGTTCATCGGATCTGGTACTCCGCTTCGGCTCCTTCGACCGCCACGATCCGGCTCTCCGACGCCAGCATGCGGTTGAATCCCGAGATTCCGGTCAACAGATCCAGATCCACTTCCAGGCGCTCGCCGTCGGCGCGCACCGGAACGATGCGCCGTACCACCGACATGCGCTGCAGCGTCGAGGACAGCAACAGATAGTCGCCGGCACTGCGCAGATTGGTGAATACCAGCCGGTAGGTACCGGCAGGCTCGGATGCCGTCGTCCGGGCATAGCGCTTGATCAGGGCATCGGCCGCCACATCGGCGCCGCCGGCCAGCAACTGGCGCGCGTCACCGCCGCTGTTGCTGCTGTTGGCCAGTACACGACCGTTGTCGATGAAGGTCCAGTCGACGGCCCAGCCATTGCCGCTGCGGTACAGCTTGCCGAGCAGCTGCATGGGCGGACTGTAGCGCGACGAGGCGCGCGCCACGGCGGCCGTGTCCTTGCGCCAGATCGCGCCGACCAGCGCCTGTTCGGCGGCGTTGCCGGCCGGCAGCCCCAGCCGGAAGCCGCGCGCGATCGCGTTGTCCAGCAGCGGCCGCGCCGCATTGCTCTGCTGCAGGCCGACCAGACGCGGACCGCCGCCACTGCCGTCGTCGATCGCCAGCCAGACCACCGGCTTGGGACGCGGCTGCGGCCATACCTGCAGGCCCAGTGTCTCCGCGATCGCATCGATGTCCCGGCCACGGAAGCGGGCCACCAGGATGGTGTTGAAAGCGGCCGCGCCGCTGGCCGAGGTGCCTTGATCCTGGCGATAGTCGTAGCCTTCGACATAGTCGGCGGCACGCCGCACTTCCTGCGCCACGCCCGGCTGCGCCATCACGTCGCTGTTGCCCGACAGTTTGGACAGCACGATCGCCATGGCCCGCGAGAAACCGTTGTTGCGCGCGTCCGGCGTCTGGTTGTCGACCGGGACCTCGGCTTCGTATGCCCCGGTGGCCGAAGCGGTCTCGCCTTCGGTGCGCAATTCCGATTGCGCCCATACCGGCAAGGCCATCAGGCACAGGGTCCACAGGATAAAACCTAGACTACGACGCATCGGGGCATCCTTCTGGTACGGCAAATGATTCGGAAGGGTGAATTGTGGCGCGAATGCCGCCGCCGCGCCAATCCGCGCCGGACGGCCTGTTAGAATTGCATTCCCACGCCACTGAAGCCTGCCGATCGCCGTGACCTCATCACTTCCTCCTTCCAGTGCGCCCATGACCTACCGCGATGCCGGCGTGGACATCGATGCGGGCAATACCGTCGTCGAGCGCATCAAGCCGCTGGTCAAGCGCAGCTTCCGGCCCGAGGTGATGGGGGGACTGGGAGGATTCGGCGCGCTGTTCGACCTGTCGGGCAAGTACCGGGAACCAGTGCTGGTTTCCGGCACCGATGGCGTCGGCACCAAACTCAAGCTGGCGCAGCAACTGAACCGGCACGACACCATCGGCATCGATCTGGTCGGCATGTGCGTCAACGACATCCTGGTCCAGGGCGCCGAACCGCTGTTCTTCCTGGACTATTTCGCCACCGGCAAGCTTGACGTGGACACCACCGTGGCGGTGGTCGGCGGCATCGCCAAGGGTTGCGAACTGGCCGGCTGCGCCCTGATCGGTGGCGAAACCGCCGAAATGCCGGACATGTATCCGCCCGGCGAATACGATCTGGCCGGTTTCACCGTCGGCGCGGTCGAAAAATCCAGGCTGCTCGACGGCAACCAGGTCCGCAAGGGCGACCTGCTGATCGGCATCGCCTCCAGCGGCCCGCATTCCAACGGCTATTCCCTGATCCGCCGGATCTACGACCGGGCCGGCCGGCCGGGCGATCTGGACCTCGGCGGAACCACGTTGATCGATGCGCTGATGGCGCCAACCCGCCTGTATGTGAAGCCGGTCCTGGCGCTGCTGCGGCAGTTCCCGGAACCGGCCATCCATGCCATGGCGCATATCACCGGCGGTGGCCTGACCGAAAACATCGTTCGCGTCGTCCCCGACGGCCTGGGTCTGTCGGTCGATGCCGGCGCGTGGCAGCAGCCGGCGGTATTCGAGTGGCTGCAGCGCGAAGGCGCCGTCGCCGATACGGAAATGTGGCGCACGTTCAACTGCGGCATCGGCTTCACGCTGATCATCGACCCCGCGCAGGCGAGCGCCATCGAAGCGGAGCTCGACAAGCAGGATCTGCCGCACTGGCGGATCGGCGAGATCACCGCCGACCACGGCGGCGAACGCGTCCACATCGGCTGAATCGCCCCATGAACGATCCCATCGCCATACCGCCGCCGTTACCGTCCACGCTTCCGGCGCAGACGCCATCCCATCCTTCACCGGTCGATCAGGACGCGGACCATCTGCGCTTGCTGGCAGTCTTCCATTACGTTCTGGGCGGTTTCACCCTGATAATGTGCTGCTGGCCCGGGGTCTACCTGTTCATCGGCATCGCGCTCTTGGCGGGGATCGGCAACGGCCGGGACCGCGCAGGGGAAATGATCGCCGGCGCCATCCTGACCACTGGCGCTTCGGTGTTCGTTCTCGCCGGGTTGGTCATCGCCGGGCTTCTCATCTATGCCGGCCGCTGCCTGACCCGGCGTCGCCGTTATGTGTTGTGCATGGTCGTGGCGGGAATGGCGTGCATGTTCGTGCCCCTGGGTACCGCTCTCGGCGTGTTCTCCCTGATCGTCCTGCTCAGGCCGCCGGTCAAGGCGCTGTTCGCAGCATAGCCCGAAGCGCCGGCACCCGGACATGGAGAAATGCGGCGTCGATCCGGCTTCATGCCGAAGGCAAGCGACCCAGGGTTCGATGGGACGATCCGTGCGTATCGCGCCCTCTTCCGATGATCAAAAGCCGCTGCGTGTACTGGCTCTGCTCTATTACGCCAAGGCCATCGTGATCGCCTTCCACGCGTTGTGCCTGATTCCGTGCTTCCTGTTGCTGGGCCACATCGTCCTGACCGGCGACACCGCAACAGCCTTCGCGCGCAATGTGATGCGCTTCGGTCAGGCGGCAACGGCACTGTGTTTCTGCCTGTTGCTGCTGGCCGTGTCGCTGGCCTTTTTCAACTGGCTGGCGGCCCGCCGCCTGTCCGCCCTGCGCGGCTACCGGCTCTGCATCTCGGTCGCGGCCACCAGTTGCCTGTTTTTCCCGTTAGGCACGGTGCTGGGCGCGATCACGCTGAGCATCCTGCTCAAACCCTCGGTCAAATCGAAGTTCACCGCTCATGACGATCGCTAAACGGCTTTGTCTGGCCATCACGCTGACGGTGCTGGCGCTGAGTTGGTTGCATTCCCTCTGGCCGCGCGAGCAGGCCATGCATGGCGCGCTGACCATTGCCGGGCTGGGCTGGCTGCTCGTCCACGATCGCCGCTGGCCGATCCGGACCGGCCATTTCGCTGCCATCTGCGTGTTCTTCTGCCTGCACAGCGTCGCCGCACGCTATCTGTACTCGTATGTCCCGTATGACGAATGGCTGCGGCAATGGTTCGGCTGGTCGCCCCGGCAGGCATTCGGCTGGCAGCGGAACCATGCCGATCACATCATCCATCTGGCCTTCGGCCTCTGTTTCGCTCCCGCGATCAGCATGTACGCTGGCCGGCGCTGGGGCGCGGCCAGGCGTTCGTTCTGTCCATGATGAGCGTCATGTGCCTGAGCCTGACCTACGAATGGCTCGAATGGGGCATCGCGTTGACCCTGTCGCCGGAAGACGCCGAGTCCTACAACGGCCAGCAGGGCGACATATGGGATGCGCATATGGACATGCTGCTGGCAACGCTGGGCGCCCTGGCTTCATGGCCGTTCTGCCGGCAGGCGCCGCTGCCTTCCCCCCGATCCGAACGGGGCGATGACCATGTCCATGCCGGCATCAGAGGTGCAACGAAAGCGCGATTGCTTTCACCTGGACACCCTCCCGATCCTGTTCCGCGTCCTGGCGGCGCTGAGTACCGTGGCGACGGCGATGCTCGGCACCATCCTGACCCACGGCATCACGCACGAAGAGACTCCATATGAAGATGTTGCGCTCTTCACCATAATTGCCTGACGGCCTACGGCCTGTGGCGACAACGCGGGTGGGAGTTGCGCCTGCCCGCCGGCATCCTGGACGACACTTGTGTTCCCGCCGGGGACGATCGTCGGGAACTATGCGCTGGTGATCCTGCGGCGTCCCTCGGTCAAGGCCCGTTTCATGGCGATGGAACGCATGCGTCAGGCGATCGGTCCACGGGCCGCATCGATTCCATCGCGACCAGCGGAATCCTGCCGGGTTTCACGCTAACATCAACCGGTGCCGAGCGGCGCGCCACGATCTTCGCTCCCGGCCGGTTGCAACTGCCGTGGCACGGACCAATGGGCCGGATCGCGGAGACCTCCTTTCCAATCCCAGGTAGCCATTCAATGTCCGTACCTCCACCGCTTTCCTCGCCGGCTCCGGCCCATGACAAAGACGCATCCGACCTGCGCTTGCTGTCGAACCTGTACTACGCCATGTCCGCTCTGAGCCTGCTCGTCAGCCTGATCTATCTGCTGATGGCCGGCGTTTCGGTTTTCACCGGCATGCAGCAGAACTGGAGCGACCCGGGCATGGCGTTCATGGCCGCGCTCATGGGTTTCTTCGGTCTGTTCCTGTTGTTAAAAATGGTTCTGGAATTTGTGGCGGCGCGCAGCCTGCCGCAGTTCCGCAGACGCACATTCTGCATGATCGTCGCGGCACTGCTGTGCCTCAACATCCCGCTGGGCACGGCGCTGGGCGTATTCACCTTCATCGTGCTTACGCGCGCCTCGGTCGGAGAGCGGTTCGAAAAAGCGAAACAGGCGTGAGCGGCAAACCCGATCGCCTTGCCGTCCTGGTATCCGGGCGCGGCAGCAATCTGCAAGCCCTGCTGGACGCCATCGCCGGACAGCGGCTGGATGCCGGGATCGTCGGCGTGTTTTCCAACCAGCCGGCGGCGGACGCGCTCGAACGCGTAGCGCCGCCGCTGCGCTGGAGCCTGGATGCGAAGCAGTGCTCCGGCCGCGCCGAATTCGATCAGCGGATGGCGGACGCGATCGCCGAACGGCGTCCCGACTGGATCGTCTGCGCCGGCTACATGCGCATCCTCGGCGACGACTTCGTCCGGCGCTTCGCCGGCCGCATGCTCAATATCCACCCATCGTTGCTGCCGAAGTACCCCGGCCTGCACACGCATGTCCACGCCATCGAAGCCGGCGACACCGAACACGGCGCCAGCGTGCACTTCGTCAACGAACATCTGGATGCCGGCGCACTGATCGCCCAGGCTGTCATTCCGATCATTCCCGGCGACACGCCCGATGCCCTCGCCGCCCGGCTGCTGCCGCGGGAACACCGGCTGCTGACCGCCGTGATGCGCCTGGCGGTTGCGGGAAGACTGGCTGAACGCAATGGCAAGGCCGAAATCGATGGTCATTGCCTGTTGCAACCGTTGCGTCTAGATTGCGACGGTTCATTGATGCCCTGAACATCCTTCCGATGCCCCATTGTCAGGGCAGATGGATCTGTCGGGCCAGAATGTCGCCATCCACCTCGACCGGCAACGCAACCGGCTTTCTTTCTCCTCACCGACACAGCAAAATCCGGTCCGCGACCGACCGCAACAGGAACTCCAGATGATCGCCCGCAAAGCCTCGTTTCCCGCCGTTGCCGCCTTCCTGACCATCGCGGCCTTCAGCCTGCCCGCATGGGCGCTGGAGCCTTTCACCGCCGATTACCAGGCCAACTACATGGGCATGCAGGCCGACGGCATCATGGCCCTGGCCAACCAGGCCAGCAACCGCTGGACCTATAGCCTGCAGATCAGCAACCGGCTCGCCTCGCTGAGCCAGAGCACCACCTTCGAGGAACACGACGGCCAGTTGCGCCCGCTCAGTGGTTCAGACCAGTCCAACGTGCTGATCAAGCGCAAGAACGTGACCGCCAGCTACGACTGGAACAGCCGCCAGGCGACCTGGTCCGGCGATATCAAACCCGAGCGCCGCGGTCCGATCACCCTGCAGCCCGGCGACATGGACGGATTGCTGATGAATCTGGCCATCGTCCGCGACCTGGCCGCCGGCAAGCCGTTGTCCTACCGGATGGTCGATGACGGTCGCGCCCGGCCGATGACCTACCAGATCATGGGCCAGGAGACGATCAACGTGGAAGGACACAACTACAACGCTACCCGCGTCATGCGCGACAGCGGCAACAAGCAGCTGATCGCCTGGATCGTCGCCGACATGCCGGTGCCGGTGCGCATCCTGCAGCGCGAGGATGGCAAGGACACCATCGATCTGACGATCAAGCGCATTCGTTGAACCATACGCATGCGCGCAGCGACCAGTCGCCCCCGCTTTTCCCGACGCGCCCGGTTTGCGCCCGGAATCAGGGCGACGTATCGGATGTATTGAACTCGGTCCGGCAATCCTGGCGGATCACTTCGCCCGTGCGGTACCAGCGGAAGATCTTGCAGTGCCGCTGGCCATCTTCCCGCTTTTCCACCGTCACCGCGTAGAACGCCTGCGCGATCTCGTTGCCGCTGACCTGGCCGTCGCCGTTCCAGTCCATATCCTGGGTGGAGACACCGCTGGTGATGGCCATGCCGACATGGCCGGCATATCCCGCCGCCAGCAACAGCAGGACCACGGCCCCAAGCAACGCCTTGCGCCGGGTGGAAAAACCTTTTTCTTTGCTGCGCAGCAGGACCATGACGTCGGATGCCTCGTTGGTCAACCCGCGACCCGGCGAATCCGGGCGCCCAGTGCGCCCAGCTTCTTCTCGATGTTCTCGTAGCCGCGATCCAGGTGGTAGATACGGTCGATCGTGGTTTCGCCTTCGGCAACCAGGCCGGCCAGGACCAGCGATGCCGATGCGCGCAGGTCGGTCGCCATCACCGGCGCGCCGCTCAGACGCTCGACGCCCTGCACCACGGCCATATGTCCATCGATATGGATGTCGGCGCCCAGGCGCAGCAATTCGTTGACGTGCATGAAACGGTTCTCGAAGATCGTCTCGCTGATGATGCCGACGCCATCGGCAACGCTGTTGAGCGCCATGAACTGGGCCTGCATGTCGGTCGGGAAACCCGGGAATGGCGCCGTGGTGAGGCTGACCGCGCGCGGCCTGCGCCCGCCCATGTCCAGGCTGATGTGATCGGAACCGACTTCGATCCCGGCACCGGCTTCCCGCAGCTTCACCAGCACCGCATCCAGATCGCTGGCGCGCGCGCCGTGCGCAACGACCTTGCCGCGCGTGATCGCGGCGGCGACCAGGAAGGTGCCGGTCTCGATGCGGTCGGGCAATACGCGATGCTGTCCGCCGGACAGTCGCTCGACGCCTTCGACCACGATCCGCGGCGTTCCGGCGCCTTCGATGTCCGCACCGAGCGCATTCAGGCATTCGGCCAGATCGAGAATCTCCGGCTCGGCGGCGGCGTTCTCGATCACCGTGCGGCCTTGCGCCAGCGTCGCCGCCATCAGCACGTTCTCGGTGCCGGTGACGCTGACCATGTCGAATACGAAGCGCGCGCCTTGCAGACGCCCGGCGCTGGCCTTGATATAGCCGTTTTCCACGACGATGTCCGCACCCAGCGCCTGCAGTCCCTTGATGTGCTGGTCGACCGGACGCGAGCCGATCGCGCAGCCGCCGGGCAGCGATACCTCGGCCGCGCCGTAGCGGGCCAACAGCGGCCCCAGCACCAGGATTGAGGCGCGCATGGTGCGCACCAGTTCATAGGGCGCCACCTGGTGGGTGACGCTGCGCGGATCGATGCGCACACGGTGACTGTCCGCCAGCGAACCATCGCCGAACTCGACGCTCGCGCCCAGTTCCTCCAGCAGCCTGGCGGTGGTTACGACATCGCGCAGATGCGGCACATTGAGAATTTCCACCACATCGTCGGCCAGCAACGTGGCGCAGAGGATCGGCAGGACAGCGTTCTTGGCGCCCGAGATGGAGACATCTCCAGATAGCGGCGACCCACCGGTGACTATGATTTTCTGCATGGCTCGGAAATGGACGGATGGCGGATTCGGGATGGAAAACGGAAAAGCAGAAGAGTCATGGAAAACCGGCCGTCTGCTACGAGGCCGACCTTTCCGCATGTTGCGGCGCCTGATCGCAGATCAGGTCCCAGGGCGCCTTCGACCCCACGAAGACATGCTGTTCCGGCATACGCGGCAAAGGCGTGCCCAAGCTGCCAGCACGAAGCCGCAGTATATCGGGCATGCCGTCCGGATGCGTCAATGGCGGCGAACCGCGGCGGCCGCAGGACTGCCGGCACAGGTCCGGCGAAGACCGCAACGCGCGCAACGCCTCCGCTCCTGCGATCTGTACCGCAACGGCCGGCACCCGCATGATCGCCATGAACGCGGAGCCACGGGCTTTCCTGCAGCGCGAGCGATGGCACGGAAACAGCGGACCCGGTTCCGCATCGGTCCGGTAACGGACCACGCCGCACAGGCAGCCGCCTTCGTAGCGGGGAGTCACGGATCGCGGATCGGCGCTGCCCCCGTTCACGCCTGGTCCGGCGTCATGGTTTTCAGCGACAGGGCGTGAATCTCGCCGCCCATCAGATCGCCCAGCGTCGCATAGACCAGACGATGCTGCGCCAATGGCAGCTTGCCGCGAAAGACCCCGGCGATCACGGTCGCTTCGAAATGCACGCCATCTTCGCTTCGCACTTGCGCCTGCGCGCCGGGCAAACCGGCTTCGATCAATCGGCGGATGGTGTCAACGTCCACAGGGCACTTGTCCTAAAATGACGGCCGTCCATCTTAACGGAGCCGGCCCCCGGCCGCCCTCAATGCCGAAAAAAAACCTCGCGCCCGGTTCAATCGATCCGAACCTTCTGATTGCCAGCGCCCGCCGCGTATTTGAAATCGAAACGCAGGCGCTGGAAGCGGTCGGCGCCGGCATCGATTCCGCCTTCATCGATGCCTGCCGCGTCATCCTGCAGTGCAGCGGCCGTGTGGTGGCCCTAGGCATGGGCAAGTCCGGCCATATCGCGCGCAAGATCGCCGCGACCCTGGCATCGACCGGCACGCCCGCGTTCTTCGTCCATCCGGGCGAAGCCGGACATGGCGATCTGGGCATGATTACCGACACGGATGTGGTGCTGGCGGTGTCCTACTCCGGCGAATCCGACGAAATCCTGACCCTGCTGCCGATCCTCAAACGCCAGGGCAATGCGCTGATCGCCATGACCGGCCGGCCGCGATCGACGCTGGCGCGCGAGGCCACGCTGCATCTGAATGTCGCCGTGCCCGCCGAAGCCTGCCCGATGGATCTGGCGCCGACTTCCAGCACCACCGCCTCGCTGGCGATGGGCGACGCCCTCGCGGTGGCGCTGCTGGAAGCGCGCGGGTTCACGCCCGACGATTTCGCCCGTTCGCACCCCGCGGGCAGCTTGGGACGACGCCTGCTGCTGCATATCAGCGATGTCATGCATGCGGGACAGGAGCTGCCCAGGATCGCCACCGGCGCGACCGTCAGCGAAGCGCTGGTTGAGATCAATGCCAAGCATCTGGGCATGACCGCCATCGTCGATGCCGATGACCGGCTGATCGGAATCTTCACCGATGGCGATCTGCGGCGGGCGCTGGATCGTGGCCTCGATGTCCGGCGGACGCCGATCCAGGATGTCATGACCGTCGAGCCCAAGACCATCGGTCCCGACCAGTTGGCGGGGGAAGCGGCGAGGCTGATGGAAGCGCACAAGATCAGCGGCCTGATCGTCACCGATGCCGATGGACGCGCGGTGGGCGCATTGAATATTCATGACCTGTTGCGGGCCCGCGTGGTTTAAACCCCGTTGGCGCGCGCAATCGGAGCGCGTTTTTTCATTTCACTCTTCCAGGAAGCTCCACGGCCCAAGATGCCCTACTCGCCTCTCGACCTCGTCACTCCTGAAGTCCGTGCCCGGGCCGCGCGCGTTCGCCTGGTCTGCTTCGATGTGGACGGCACGCTGACCGACGGGAGGCTGTATTTCGATACGGCCGGCAACGAGGCCAAGGCATTCCACGTCCAAGACGGGCAAGGGCTGAACCTGCTGCGCCGGTTCGGGTTCGGCGTGCACATGATCACCGCCCGCGCCAGCAAGGCCGCCGAGAAACGGGGCGCCGACCTCGGCATCGAAGTGCATATCGGCATCAAGGACAAGCTCGCCCTGGTCAGGGCGCTATGCGAAGAACACGGCCTGGCGCTGGAACAGGTCGCATTCGTCGGCGACGACCTGCCCGATCTGGACTGCCTGCGCGCGGCCGGGTTGTCGGTGGCCCCGGCCAACGCCCATCCCTGGATCGCCGAGATCGTGCACTGGCGGACGCTTGCCCGTGGCGGCAAAGGCGCGGCGCGCGAGGTCTGCGACCTGTTGCTGGCGGCACAGGGGCATGTCGAAGAGATACTGCGGAAGCGCGCCCCATGAACTGGCGCACCGGACTCGGCATCGCGCTTCTGATCGCGGCGATCGTCAGCGCCTGGTTGGCCTGGAAGTTGCGCAAGCACGACCCGCGCATCGATGGAGACGAACAGCGTTCGGACTACATCGTGCACGATTTCGAAATGACCGCACTGGACAAGGAAGGCAAGGAATCGGTCACGCTGCGGGGGCCGGAACTGCGCCGCGGCCGCGACGACCAGACATTCGATATCGTCACCCCGCTGTTCCTGCTGCCGGACGGGAAGCAGCGCCACTGGGAATTGCGCGCGGACACCGGCTGGGTCAGCGCCGATGGCAGCGAACTGCGCCTGCGCGGCCATGTCGCCGGCGACAGCCCCGGGGATTCCGACATCGCGCCCGCCACGTTCCGCACCGATACCCTGACGGTGCTGACGCAGCAGCATCTGGCCTTCACCAGCGACCGCATTACCGTCAGCCAACCCGGTATCATGCAGACCGGGATCGGTTTCGAGGCCGAGCTGGAAAACAGACACTATCGGATACTTTCCCAGGTCAACGTACGCTATGAACCTTCTGCCCGCCGCTAAATTCGCGCTGCTCGCCAGCGTGCTGCTGCCCGCGCTCGCGATGGCGCGGACCTCGGACCGCAACCAGCCGATGACGATCGACGCCGACCGTTCGGATTGCAGTCTGATCAACGATGGCACATGCACCTTCAGCGGCAATGTCGTGATCCTGCAGGGCACGCTGGACATCCGCGCCAGCAACGCCGAGATTCATCGCCGCAACGGCGAGGTCAGCAAAATCGTTCTCACCGGCAGCCAGGTCCGCATGAAGCAGGTCGGCGACGACGGCGCGCCCCTGGACGCCGTCGCCGACCAGGTCGAGTACGACACCCTCAACGAGGACATCACCCTGATCGGCAACTACACCGTCAAATCGCCGCGCGGCGACAACCGCGGCGAACGCATGACCTACAACACCCGCAACGGACAGATGCAGAGCGGTGGCGATGGCAGCCGCCCGCGCACCACGATCATGCCCAAGAACCCGGCTCCCGCCACACCGGCGCCAGCGCCCCCGAACGGAGACGGCAACTGATGCTGGTCGCCGAGGGACTGCGCAAACGCTACAGGCAGCGCGAGGTCGTCCGCGATTTCGGGCTGAACCTGGAGGCCGGCGAAGTGGTCGGCCTGCTCGGCCCCAACGGCGCCGGCAAGACCACCTGCTTCTACATGATCGTCGGCCTGGTCGTCTCCGACGCCGGCAAGATCACGCTGGACGGCCGCGACATCACCGCCGAACCGATGCACATCCGCGCCCGTCTCGGCGTCGGCTACCTGCCGCAGGAACCCTCGGTGTTCCGCAAGCTGACCGTCGCCGACAATCTGCGCCTGGTCCTGGAGCTGCGCGAAGACCTGGACCAGAACGGCGCCAAGCGCGAGCTGGAATCGTTGCTGGAGGAACTGCAGATCAACCATGTCGCCGGCCAGCTCGGCGCCAGCCTGTCCGGCGGCGAGCGTCGCCGCTGCGAGATCGCGCGCGCGCTGGCGGCGCGGCCGCGGCTGATGCTGCTCGACGAACCGTTCGCGGGCGTCGACCCGATCTCGGTCGGCGAGATCCAGCGCATCGTGATGCACCTGAAGCAGCGCGGCATCGGCGTCCTGATCACCGATCACAATGTGCGCGAAACGTTGGGTATCTGCGATCGCGCATATATCCTCAACGAAGGCGCAGTGCTGGCGCAGGGCGCGCCGGACACGATCCTCGCCAATCCCGATGTGCGCCGGGTGTATCTGGGCGAAAGCTTCCAGTTGTGACTCCGATGACCCGAGCGGCATGACCGGCGCACCGCGCTCCGCCCGCATGTTTCGCGCATCCGAAGCCGACCTAGCTGTGGAGCTTCAATAGGTTGTTTCGGCTGAGCGCCAGTCGGGAGATAGGCGGGAGTCCACCCAGAGTAGTGTGTGGTCGATGCCAGTTGTAATGATGTGTAATGACCCAGCCGAACCAGCTCATCTTAAACGGCTAACGCATAAGCCTCAGCCGGGGTAATGAGATGGTCACCCCCACACCCTGTCAGGGCTAGGCTTTGACAGGGTGTTTTATTTTTGGAGGCCATCATCATGAGCACCGCAACGCTGGTAGGGATCGACCTGGGCAAA
>JAISFF010000088.1 GCA_031263725.1 Lysobacteraceae bacterium
CAGCCTGCCGCAAGTACTGCGCACCGACAACGGGCCGGAGTTTCCGGGCCAGGCCTTCGTGCAGTGGGCCAAGGCCAATGGCATGGCCCTGCGGTACATCCAGCCGGGCAAGCCGAACCAGAACGCCTGTATTGAGCGTTGCAACCGCACCTTCGGCGAGGAAGTGCTCGACCCACACCTGTTCCTGCGCCTGGACGACGTGCGCGAGGCCGCGCACTGGTGGATGATCCAATACAACGAACAACGCCCCCACGACGCGCTCGGCGACCTTACCCCCGTCGAACGCCGCCAACAAGTCGCTGGAAGTTCTACTTTTGAAGTCTCTACTTGACGGGGGAGCTTGCCCGGAGGCCGCTACAATGCCGCCATGAACAATCTGCGTCCCTATCTCGACAAGCGCCCGGCGCTCGGCGAACGCGTCTATCTGGATTCCGCCGCCACCGTGATCGGCGATGTGGTGCTGGCCGACGATGTTTCGATCTGGCCCGGCGCCATCGTCCGCGGCGATGTGAACCATGTTCGCATCGCCGCGCGCAGCAACATCCAGGACGGCGCCGTCATCCACGTCAGCCATCACAGTCCGTTCAATCGGGCCGGCTATCCGACCCTGATCGGCGAGGACGTTACCGTTGGCCATGGCGCCATCGTCCATGCGTGCACCATCGGCGACGGTTGCCTGGTCGGCATGGGCGCATGCGTCCTCGACGGTTCGGTGATCGGCAGACACAGCCTGATCGGCGCCGGCGCCGTCGTGTCCCCCGGCAAGCAGGTGGGCGAGGGCGAATTGTGGGTGGGCAATCCGGCGCGCTGCGTGCGCAAGCTCGGCGAGCGCGACATCGAAAGCCTGCTGTACTCGTCCGCGCATTATGTGCGGCTCAAGAACGATTACCTGGGGATGCCATCATGATGTCCCCCCGCCACGGATTTCCGGCTTGCCGCCGCATGGCAGCTCTTGCCGGTGTTGCTTCTGCTCTCGTTCGCGGCGCTGGCGGGTGACGATGCGGCTCCCGTGCGCGATCGGTTGCAGCCGCTGGGCGGCCGCTGGCGGGATATGGATCGGCATCGCAGCATCGATTTCTATGCCGCTGGCGGGACCCGCGCTTGCATGACGCCGGGAGCCTCGGGAAAATCGCCGATCATGGACGCGCGCTGGACCCTGTCTCCGTGGGGCGAACCGAAGGTGAGCCACAAGATGCCGGGACGCGGGTGGCGGTGGCCCAATCGGCTTCGCGCGCGAAGACCGGCTGGACATGCTGATGAGAGGCGAGCACGGCCGGCCGGATCGCCTGCGCCGCGATGGCGGAGTGGATCAAGGGTGCGATGCGGCAGGCAGCGCCGCCTTCCCGGCAACGGAATGCGGATGAACTGAACATGCATGCGGCGTAGTCGGGCCGTCCCTGGAATGGCTGGGCAAAAGCGGGATGGGCCGCTAAAGTGCCTGCTGGGAAAAAACCGGGAAAGTCGGCTATCGCAGCCACCGTCATCATGGAAACAGGGGATTGCATCGATCAGCGCAGCAAGGCGACCCGTGTGCGGGTGGCCCGCCGATGAGCGCGCCGCTGCTGGACACCTATCGCGAGGTGATTACGCCGGAGGGCGTGGCGCTGCAATTGCCGGCGGCCGGACCCACGCCGCGCGCGATCGCCTGGCTGATCGATCTTGCCGCGCGGATGGCGCTGCTGAGTGTCCTGTCGATCGCATTGGGCATGCTCGGCAAGATGGGGCAGGGCCTGTACCTGATCGCGCTGTTCATCGTGTACTGGAGCTATATGATCCTGTTCGAAGGCTTCTGGAAGGGGCAGACACTGGGCAAGAAGGCGATGAAGCTGCGCGTGGTCGCCGCCAACGGCGCGCCCGTCGGCTGGGTCGCGGTGCTGGTGCGCAATCTGCTGCGGGTGGTGGACATGCTGCCGTTCGGGTATGCGGTCGGTCTGGTGAGCAGTCTGTGCGATCCTGGCGGCCGGCGCTTGGGCGATCTGGTCGCGGGTACGGTGGTCGTGCATACCGGAGCGGCGATCGCCGCCAGCGATGTGCCGGTCTATGCGCCGCAAGCGTTGCCGGCGCCGTTGCAACCGGAGGAGCAGATCGCGGTGATCGAGTTTGGCGAGCGTGCCGAATCGCTGACGATGGAGCGCCAGATCGAACTGGCCGACATCGCCGAACCGCTGACCGGTGTCCGTGGCATGTCCGGCGTCAGACGCCTGTATGCGTTCGCCAACGGGTTGCTGGGCCGGACATGAAGCAGGAACAGTTCGTCGCCCGCTATCGCCAGGAGTGGCGCGCCTTCGAGGCGTGGCTGGAAAGCGGCGGTGCGCGCGCGACCGGGCCGCGGGTCCCGCTTCCGGAGATGGCGGCGGGCGCCGAGCCGCCGCCGGTGAAGTTGCGCGACGAGGATGTCCCGCTGCGTTATCGCCGCCTGTGCCAGCAACTGGCGCTGGCGCGCCGGCGCGGATACACCCCGCAAGTGACCGGATACCTGCAGCAGCTGATGCAGCGCGGGCACAGCGTGATGTACCGGACGCCGCCGCCGAAATGGCGGCGGGCCTTCGAATTCCTGGTGGCCGGATTCCCGCAGCTGGTCCGGCGGCAGTGGCCCTACATGCTGGCATCGACGCTGCTGTTCAGCATCCCGCTGGTGGCGATCTTCGTCGCGCTGCAGATCAACCCGGAGCTGATCCATTCCCTGATGAGCGCGCAGTCGCAGGCCGCGCTGGAGCGCATGTATGATCCCGCCGCCTCGCACCAGCGGCTGGGCCGGGACAGCGGTACCGACTGGTACATGTTCGGCCACTACATCATGAACAACACCACGATCGGACTGCGCACGTTCGCCAGCGGACTGCTGGCCGGCGTCGGCACGATCCTGGTGCTGGTCTTCAACGGCGTCATGATCGGAGCGGCGGCGGGGCACCTGCAGGCGATCGGCAGCGGCGATCCTTTCTGGCGTTTCGTGGCCGGGCACGGGTCGTTCGAGCTGACCGCGATCGTCATCACCGGCGGCGCCGGACTGCGCCTGGGATTCGCGCTGATGGCGCCGGGCCGGCGGCGGCGGGTGGATTCGCTGATCGAAGGCGGCGTGATCGGCGCCAGGCTGTGCCTGGGCGCGGCGCTGATGTTTTTCATCGCCGCCTTCATCGAAGCTTTCTGGTCGTCGATCGCGGTGGTTCCCGCATGGGGCAAGTTCACCGTCGCCGGAGTGCTGTGGATGCTGGTGTTGGTCTGGCTTGCGCGCGGCGGCCTTGGCGGCGGCAAGGAGCCGATGGATGCAGCTTGATCGGTTGACGGTGCATCTGCGCCAGCGGACTTCCTGGGAAGCGATGGAGTTGGGCACGGCGCTGGTCCGCCGCAACGCCACGGCGATCTGGAGGCCCTGGCTGCTGGCGACGTGGCCGGCATGGTTCGCGCTCCATCTGCTGGGCTGGTGGGCCGGCGCCGTATGGCTTGCCGGCTTGGCGATGTGGTGGCTGAAACCGGCGTTCGACCGCATTCCGTTGTATGTGATCTCGCGTGGCGTGTTCGGCGATACCCCGGGTACGTGGCAGACCCTGCGCGGCCATATCGGCTGGGGCTGGGGCAGCGTGTTCGCCTATCTGCTCTGGCGGCGCTTCGGCCCGGCGCGGTCGCTGTTCCTGCCGGTCGATCTGCTCGAAGGCGGCAGTGCGCAGCAGCGACGCCGGCGTCGGCGCACGCTGGGCGGCGCGGTTTACGGACAGATGCTGCTGCTGACGACGGTGTTCCTGCACTTCGAGCTGGTGCTCACGCTGGCCTGTGTCGCCGCCGTGGCGTTGTTCGTGCCGGCGGAATACCTGTCCAGAACGCTGCGAACGGCCTGGGCGCTCCTGGGCGCGGTGCCGGTCTGGATGGCAATCCTGCTCGATGCCATCGCCTGGATCGCGGTCACCGTGCTCGAACCGTTCTATGTCGGCGCGGGGTTCGGCATGTACCTGAATCGCCGTACCGAACTGGAAGCCTGGGATGTCGAGCTGACGTTCCGCAAGCTGCGCAAGCGTCTGACGGCGGCGGCCACGCCCTTCGCGCTGTTGCTGGCGTTGAGCTGGATGCCCTGGCAACCGGCTTCGGCCCAGACCGGCGCGAATGAAGCAGGCGGGCACGTCGAAACCGGCAGGCCGTCTCCACGGCGAGGCGGGACGGAAGCGGCCGCGCGTCGTGCCGCGGCCGGGGAGGCCAAACAGGAGCGCACGTTGCGCGAAGTGTTCGGGGCGGATTGGCGCGATCCGGCGCCGTTCCGGGACGCGGCGGAGCAGACCTTCGAGCACGATCCGTTGCTGAGCGCCAAGCGCAAGGTCGTGACCTGGGAGGAACGCAATCCCGACAAGGAGAACAGGAAGAAAAGGAATTGGAATATCCCCGGAATGGACGCCATCGCCGGGTTGTTCGCATTCCTCGGCAAGTGGGGATTGTGGCTCTTGCTGGGCATGGCGCTGGTCGTCGTACTGGTCCTGGCGCGCCACTGGCTGCCCTGGATGCGGGGTTCCGGCAAGCGCGCGAAGAAGAGCGAAGGCCCGGTCCGGGTCGAAACACTGGCATCGCCGGAAAAGCTGCCCGACGACATCGTGGACGAGGCGCGCCGTCTGTGGGCGGCGGGCAAGCCGCGGCATGCGCTCGCATTGCTGTACCGGGCCAGCGTCGCAACCATGGCCGTGCGCGCGCAGGTGATCCTGCCGCCGGGCGCCACCGAGGCGCAGTGTCTGCGCGCATCGCGGCGCATGCCGGAGGCGGAGGATCGCGATCTGTTCGCGCGCATGGTACGGATCTGGGAATACGCCGCTTACGCCTGGCAGTTGCCGGATGCGGCGACCTTCGATCGGCTGGTGGACGAATTGCGGCAGCGCTACGCATGGGGGCGCGCATGAATCGCATCGGCCGCGTCCTGCTGTTCTACGTCCTGCCGCTGCTGATCGCCGCGGGCGCGGTCACGGCCTTGACCATGTGGTTCCTGCGCACCTATCACCGGGTCGAGCGCGAAGAAACCTTGCCGATGATCGGCGAGGCCAGCTACAACCCGTTGTACGCCTTGCGGAAAATCCTGGAGCGGGATGACGTTGATGCGGAATCGCGCGCGAAACTGAATTTCGACATCGAGGCCTTGCGCCAGCGGGATACCGTGGTGCTGTACGCGGAACCGCATGCGCTGACGTTTTCGCAATCACGCCAGTTGCTGGATTGGGTGAATCGCGGCGGGCACCTGGTGTTGCAGTTGCCGTCGAGCGAGTACCACAACGACAAAAAGGCCTCCATCCTGGATTACCTGCGTGTGCGGATGAAAACTCCGCCGGACGAGTCCCATGCACCCGATTGCGGATGGCGCGATGAATCCGGAGATCGGGTCATGGCCGCGTTCTGTGACGAGGCGCGTCGTTTCGAACTGCCGGAACGCGCGCTCGTGCAATGGGGCGATGACGAGGCGGGGCTGGTGTTCGCGCGGATCGCGCACGGTCGCGGCCAGGTCGATGTCTGGCACAGCCTGGAATTCCTGAGTTCGTCCCGGCTCAAGCAGGATGCCAACGATCAGGAGCTGGCGCTGCAGACCCTGGCGCCGAATTATCGGCAGGGCAAGGTCTATTTGATCTATGCCGCGCAGATGCCGACGTTGTGGCGCACGCTGCTGCAGAAAGGCTGGCCGGTCTGGTTGCCGCTGGGGCTGGGGCTGTTCGCGTGGCTGTGGCGGCGCATGCAGCGATTCGGCCCGTGGCTGCCGTCGCCATTGCCCGAGCGCCGCTCGCTGCTGGAACATGTCGATGCCAGCGGCGAGTTCCTGTTCCGCCACGACGATGCCGGATTGCTGTACACGGCATTGCGCGATTCCTTCATGGCGCGGTTGCGCTGGCGCGATCCGCTCGCCGCCGCGTTGAGCGGCGAGGCGCAGGAAGATGCGATCGCACAGCGCCTGAGGCGGAGCCGCGCCTATGTCCACGAAGCCCTGAAAACGCCGGCCGCGAACGACCGGCATGCGTACCTGGAAAGGGTGCGCCGCCTAATCCACATGAGAAACCTGCTATGACCGACGCAACCACTCCACCCCTTCCCGTCTCCGGCGATGCGCTGGCCGTGCGCGCCGACGCGGTGCGCGAGGAAGTCTCCAAGGCTTTCATCGGCCAGCCGGAAGTGCTGGACCAGATCCTGATCGCGCTGCTGGTCGGCGGCCATGTGCTGATCGAGGGCGTGCCCGGCCTGGGCAAGACGCTACTGGTGCGCGCCTTGGCGCAAGCGCTGCAACTGGACTACGCGCGCGTGCAGTTCACGCCCGACCTGATGCCCAGCGATGTCAGCGGCCATGCCATGTACGATCCCAAGACCGAGACTTTCAGCATCCGCCGCGGCCCGATATTCACCAACCTGCTGCTGGCCGACGAGATCAATCGCGCACCGGCCAAGACCCAGTCCTCGTTGCTGGAAGTGATGCAGGAGGGACAGGTGACCATCGAAGGACGCTCGTTCCCGCTGGAGCCGCCATTCATGGCGATGGCCACGCAGAATCCGATCGAACAGGAAGGCACCTATCCGTTGCCGGAAGCGCAGCTGGACCGCTTCCTGCTGAAGGTGCTGATCGATTACCCGGAACTGGAAGCCGAGAAACGGATGGTCGATGCGATCACGACCGGCCGCAGCGCCAGCGATTTCGATCTCTCGCAGGTCCGGCAGGTACTGACCGGCCAGGATGTGATCGCCATGCAGCAGGGCGTGGCACGGGTGACGGTGGACCCGGCGGTGATCGACTATGCGGTGCGCATCGTTGCCGCCAGCCGCCGCTGGCCGGGGATCGCGATGGGGGCCGGACCGCGCGGCAGCATTGCGCTGGTGCGCGCGGCGAGAGCGCAGGCGGTGCTGCGGGGACGCGATTTCGTCACGCCCGATGATGTGCGCGAGATCGCATTGCCCGCATTGCGACACCGGATCATGCTGGCGCCGGAACTGCAGATCGAAGGACAGACGCCCGACGACGCACTACGCGCGTTGCTGGCCAAAGTGGAAGCGCCACGCAAATGAGCCTTTCCGTTCCCCGCGTGCTTCGTGCGTGCGCGCAGCCGAAGCCGACGGCATGAGACCCGGACGGCCGCTGCTGTGGCTGCTGGTATTGCTCGCCCTGTTGGGGGGGGCGGTCGTGCTGGGCCATGTACCGGTCTGGGGCTGGTATCTGGCGGGCGGCGGAATCGTGCTGCTGGCGGTGCTGGACGCCGCATTGACGCGATGGCAGGTGTTGCCGCGGATCCAGCGCGAGCTGCCGGAAGCGTTGCCGCTGGGCGTGGAGCGCGAAGTGACGCTGAGCTTGGAAGGCGTGGGCCGGCAATGGGTGGAAGTGTTCGACCTGCATCCGGAGGGCTGGCCGATGCAGGGATTGCCAAGGAAGCTGAAACTGGATGCGAGAACCATATCCAGCATCGCTTATCGATTGCGGCCGATCGCGCGCGGCGACTTCCTGTTCGAGGGCGTGCAGGTGCGGATATCGTCGCCACTGCGGTTATGGCGGCGTTCCAGGATCGTCGGTGAGCGCAAGCAGGTGCAGGTATGCCCGAATTTCGCGCCGCTGACCCGCTTCGCCCTGTTCAGCGCCGACCAGGCTTCGCGGCTGGTCGGCGCGCATCTGAAGCGGCGCCGTGGCGAAGGCACCGACTTCCACCAGATGCGCGAATACCGTGCGGGCGACAGCATGCGCCAGATCGACTGGAAGGCGACCGCGCGTTCGCGCAAGCTGATATCGCGCGAATACCAGGACGAAAAGAACCAGCAATTGGTCATGCTGCTGGATACCGGCCGGCGCATGATGGCGCGCGAGGACGGTTATGCGCATTTCGATCATGTGCTCGATGCCAGCCTGGTGGTGTCGTATCTGGCGTTGCGGCGGGGCGATGCGGTCGGAATGCTGGCGGGCGGGGAAAACAGCCGTTGGGTGGCGCCGCAGCGCGGCATGGGCAGTCTGGATCGGCTGTTGCGCGCCAGCTATGACCTGCAGCCGCAGCCGGTGGCCACCGACTATCTGGACATGGCGACCGGGCTGGCCCTGCATCAACGTCGCCGTGCACTGGTGATGCTGGTGACCAATGTCCGCGACGAGGATATCGAGGACCTGCTCGGTGCGGTGCGACTCCTGCAAAAACGGCATCTGGTCTGCGTCGCCAGCTTGCGCGAACGCGCCCTGGACGCGGCGCTGGCAAGCGAGGTGGTCGATCTGCCGGATGCGATCCGCGCCGGCGCGGTCGCCCATTATCTGCAGCAGCGCAATGCCGCGCACGAGGCCTTGCGCCGTCATCGGGTCATGACGCTGGATGTCGCCAGCGCGGACCTGCCCGCGGCGCTGGTCGAGCGGTATCTGTCGGTCAAGCGCGACGGCTTGCTGTAAGCGGGGACAAAGCATCGGTAAACGGTTCTCCGACGTAGCCACTATCCACAGAGCAGGCTTTCCACCTGCCTCGACTCGCGCCTGCAGCGCTCCAGCGCTTGTAATGTGCCCTTGCGGTTGGTTACCTCCGCGGTCGTCACCCCCAACAACATAGGGAAATCTCCGCGTATCGACACCGATGTGGCGCTTGATCCCCGACACCTTCTTGCCCGCGTCATAGCCCTTCTGGCGGGCCGTGTCCGTGTTCTTTACGCGCTGCGCGTCCACTATCAATAATGTGCTGTTGGCGTTGCGTTCCCGTTTCTCACGGCCGCGTCTACTTCAGGAAGTCGTTGGGCAATGCCCACCATTGGCCGCCGGTACGCAGTCGATACAGTTCATAATCGCACACCATAGCGTACCCACTGTCCGTATGTTCGCTCTGACCGTGGGACCGATGGGAACGGCGCTGCGAGCATGAGGAAGAAAGGTCCATGACGATCGCTTCCAAGCATTTCGATCCGTTTCTGGGGATCGACATCCACATGACGGTGATTCCGCCGGCGCCGACGCCGGTGCC
>JAISFF010000027.1 GCA_031263725.1 Lysobacteraceae bacterium
ATCCAGGGCAAGACACCCGGTTATCGTGCGACGGTGGACGTGACCGAATCCATGCCTTCCTTGCAGGAGAGCGTGGCGCAGGCGGCTGTGCTGGACCGTCAGCGCGAGCAGGAACGGCAGCAGGAACAGGAACGGCAACTGGCGCAGCAGAAAGAACAGGACGACCCGACCAAAGGCGGGCCGAAGATGAGGTGATCCATCGATAATCTGCAAGCAGCCCGGAAAAGAGGTTTTTGCGCGAAACTGAGGATATGGATTTCCGTCCGCGTCGTCAGCGATCAATACCTCGATTCCCCGTACGTGACCATGCTTTTCCAGCCCATGCCTCCGATCATGCCTGTGGCTTTTACCCTGCTCATCTTCACGATGTGCGTGATTTGTTGCTTAGCTCGCGGTTCGGGGCACGTGCTTGAAGCGGCCGCACGCCGCGACTGGCAGCACGTCGGCTACGGCCTCTTCGTCGCAGGCGCCCAGACGGACGAAATTCTCGCGGGCCTGACGCAGCGTCAGTTGCCTGTTGGCCGATGAAGGCGCGTCCAGTTCGCCGAGGTCGGTGCCATCGTCTTCCCAGAAACAGATCGGGCAGATGTCGTGGAAGCCGCGCTCGTCCAGGGTGAAGTAATCGCAGCATGGACATTGCAGCAACTCCGGGAACTGTACGTCGCGGGCCAGTTGTTCGGCCAAGCCGGTATAGGTCGCCGGGGTCAGTTCGCGCAGACGCTGCTTGGCTTCGGCGGGAAGCTCCAAGGTCTCGATGAACTCGCGCATCGATTTCCCGGTGATGCCCTGACCGCGGGTCAGGGCCTTCAATTGCTCGTACGGATTGGGCAGGCCATAGCGGCGCATCACGGTCTGCACCGCCTCAGCCAGCACTTCCCAGGATGCGTTCAGATCGGTGGCGAGCCGCTCCGGCGCGACTTCCAGTTTGCTCAGCCCCTTGCCCAGTGAGTCCAGCGCCACTTGGGTATGGCCGAACGCAGTGCCAAGCGCACGCAGCACAGTCGAGTCGGTCAGGTCGCGCTGCCAGCGGCTGATCGGCAGTTTGGCGCTGAAGTGTTCGAACAGGGCGTTGGCCAGCCCCAGATTGCCTTCCGCGTTCTCGAAATCGATCGGATTGACCTTGTGCGGCATGGTCGAGGAACCGACTTCGCCTTCCTTGAGTCTCTGCTTGAAATAGCCTTGCGAGATGTAGCCCCAGATGTCGCGCGCCAGATCGATCAGGACGGTATTGGCGCGGCGTACCGCATCGCCCAGTTCGGCGATGTTGTCGTGCGGTTCGATCTGCGTGGTATAGGGATTGAAGACCAGCCCCAGGTCTTCGACAAAGGCTGCGGCGAAACCGACCCAGTCCAGTTCCGGGTAGGCGACGACATGGGCATTATAATTGCCGACGGCGCCGTTGATCTTGCCGGTCAACTCGACTTCGGCGATCTGCCGCCGTTGCCGTTCCAGACGGGCGACGACATTGGCGATTTCCTTGCCCAGCGTGGTCGGGGACGCGGTCTGGCCGTGGGTGCGCGACAGCATCGGCTGTGCCGCCTGGTCCAGCGCCAACTGGCAGAGCTGGGCGATGACACCGTCGAGCGTCGGCAGCAGCACGGCGGCGCGGGCGGCGTCCAGCATCAGCGCATAGCTGAGGTTGTTGATGTCCTCGCTGGTGCAGGCGAAATGGACGAACTCCAGCGCCGGGGCCAGCTCGATGTCGTCCTTGAGCTTTTCCTTGATGAAGTATTCGACCGCCTTGACATCATGGTTGGTGGTGCGTTCGATCTCCTTGACCCGGGCCGCATCCTCGACCGAGAACTCGTCGGCCAGTGCACGCAGGCGGTCGGCGGTGGTTTCCGAAAACGGGGTCAGTTCGACGATTTCCGGCTGTTCGGCCAAGGCCAGCAGCCATTTCACCTCGACCCGGACACGCGCGCTGATCAGGCCGTATTCGGAAAAGATCGGACGCAGCGCGTCGACCTTGCTGGCGTAGCGGCCATCGAGCGGGGACAGGGCGAGCAGGGAAGCGGCGGTCATAGACGGACCCAGCGTGAAAGGATCAATCATTTTAACGTGGGATGCCGTAGCGGGGGGTAGCCTATGCCGGACCGGCCTTGATCCGAGCGCCGAAACCGCCATCGGTGCGGCCCGTTCCTTATTCTCTATGGAGTTGATGACCATGAGCAAACCCGCGTCCGCTTCCCCCCGGGTACCCGGCCTCAACAGAAGCACAGGCAGGAAGCCGGCGTTCCGTATCGAACGCGACAGCGTGGGTGAGCTGCGGGTGCCGGCCGATGCCCTGTGGGGAGCGCAGACCCAGCGCGCACTGCAGAACTTTCCGATTTCCGGCCGGCCGATGCCACGCGGGTTCATCCACGCCCTGGGACTGGTGAAGGCCGCCGCCGCCGAGGTCAATGCGGACCTGGGCCTGCTGAAACGGCCGCTGGCCAAGGTGATCCATGCGGCGGCGCTGGACGTGGCCGAAGGCGGTCACGACAGCCAGTTTCCGGTCGATATCTACCAGACCGGTTCCGGCACTTCGTCGAACATGAATGCCAACGAGGTCATCGCCACACTCGCCACCAGCGCCGCCAAGACCAGAGTCCATCCCAACGATCACGTCAACCTGGGACAGAGCTCGAATGATGTGATTCCGACCACGATCCGGGTCGCCGCGCAGTTGGCGGTGGTCGAACATCTGCTGCCGTCATTGAAGCACCTGCGCAAGGTGATCGAGCGCAAGGGCAAGTCGCTGAAGAAAGTGGTCAAGACCGGACGCACGCATCTGATGGACGCCATGCCGCTGACGTTCGGCCAGGAGTTCGGCGCCTGGGCCTCGCAATTGCGCTCGGCGCAGGCGCGCATCGAAGATGCGCTGAAGCGGCTGCGGCGGCTGCCGATCGGCGGTACCGCGATCGGTACCGGCATCAATGCCGATCCGCGGTTCGGCAAGGCCATGGCGAAGGCGCTTTCGACGCTGACCCGGACCAGGTTCGAATCGGCCGAGGACAAGTTCGAGGGATTGGCCGCGCAGGACGACATGGTCGAGCTATCCGGCCAGCTCAACGCGCTGGCGGTGGCCTTGATCAAGATCGCCAACGACCTGCGCTGGATGAACTCGGGACCGCTGGCGGGCCTCGGCGAGATCGAATTGCCCGCATTGCAACCTGGCAGCTCGATCATGCCGGGCAAGGTCAATCCGGTCATTCCCGAGGCGGTGGTGATGGTCTGCGCGCAGGTGATCGGCCACCACACCGCCATCACCCTGGCCGGGCAGACCGGCAATTTCCAGTTGAACGTAACTTTGCCGCTGATCGCCGCCGACCTGCTGGACTCGATCGGACTGCTGGGCAATGTGATGCCGCTGCTGGCGGATTCGGCCATTGCCGGCCTGACCGTCCGCGAAAGCCATGTCCGCGCGGCACTGGATCGCAATCCGATTCTGGTGACCGCGTTGAATCCGGTCATCGGCTACGAGAAAGGCGCGGCGATCGCCAAGCAGGCCTACAAGGAGGATCGTCCGATTCGCGAAGTGGCATTGGAGGCAAGCGGATTGATCGAGGACATTCTGGCTGAACTGCTGAATCCCGCATTGCTGAGCAAGGGTGGAATTCCAGAAAAGACGCGTTACGGACGCTCAGGCAGGAAAGGCGGGAAATGATGAGGAAGTCGCGGCGGTCCTCGAACCCATCTGGCAATCGAAGCATCCCACCGCGCGCAAGCTGCGCCAGTGGATCAAAGCCGTTTTCGACTAGAACCTATCTCAAAATCGCCTAAGCAGTAACAAGTACAGCGGAAACCTGGACAAACCTGAGGAAATTTTCCGGATGGAACTCCCAGCGGTTCAGTAACCGACGCTTGTGCTTGATCCAGGCGAAGAACCGCTCCACCATCCAGCGTCGCTTGTACCGTCGCAGTTCCCGGCCATCCTGCGTCTTGGGCTTCTTTCGATTCCTGCGGTGTGGC
>JAISFF010000041.1 GCA_031263725.1 Lysobacteraceae bacterium
CATCCGCACGCTCAAGGAGCAGTGCGTGCATCGCTACCGCTTCGAGACCTTGCCGCATGCCAGCCGCGTGATCGGCGACTGGATTCACTTTTACAACCATCAGCGCCCTCATCAGGCGCTGGCCATGAAAACCCCGGCTGAGGCTTATGCGTTAGCCGTTTAAGGTGAGCAGGTTCGGCTGGGTCATTACAACGCTTCGCTGAAGCCAGGCTTGCGACATAACTCTTTGACCGGCAAGCTGCCCTTGGCCTCATGCAGAAAACCAATGATCTGTTCTTCACTGAAACGCTTCTTCATGTCCAACCTCCCATTCGTAAGGGGGGGGACTCTAAATCCAACTGCTACTCAATCTGGGGTGGTGGCGTCGGTCCGGCTAGAGGCGTTTCAGATATTCGAGCAGGTCGTCCTTCTGCGGTTCGGTCAGCTCGTCGAACGGACGTTCGTGTCCGCCATTGCCGTTGCCGGCTTCGCGCGTATCCAGCCATTGCGGTGTCGACCAGGGACGATAACCGTCCGGATAGTGCCAATCCTGCCGGGCATCGGGCTGACCGGCGATGCCGACCGTACGGTAGTCCAGCGCGTGTCCGCCGACCTGGAAACGCCGTGGCCGCGATTCCGGCCGCATCATGTGCCACAGCGTAGGCACCGAACCGTTGTGCAGGTAGGGCGCGGTGGCCCAGATGCCGGAGAGGCTTGGAGCGACATATCCGTCATGCGCTTTCGGCCGCAGGTCGTCGCCGAGTACCGAGCGCTGCATATGCCAGACCGCTTCCGTGGTCACGGCACGCGCGCGTCCCGGATCGGTGCCGATCCTTGCCATCGGCACCAGCTTGTTGGGATAGCGCTGCAATTGCGGCCGACCTTCCGTTTCCACGTATTGGCCGTGGCAGCTGGAGCAGTGGTCGGCGAATAGGCCGGCGCCGCGTTGCGCCTTCGGCTCGTCGATAGGGCCAGGGAACACGGGCGTGGGCGTCTCGTCCAGCCAGGCCATGATCTCGCGTGTCCGCGGCAATAGCTCAGGAATCCGCTTCGGCTCGACCCCCATCGCGCTGACGACGAAGAATCCGGCGATGTTCGCCAACGGGACGGCGGTCGATGCGGCGTCCCGCTGTCGGGGCGCGAAACGCTTGGCGGTATCCGGCAACGCGTAGAAACCATCGACGAGCAGGCTGCTGCGCAGCTTCAGATCTGAAGACAGGGCGGGAAAGCCGGTGGCGGCCGCGACGCCGCCATCGCCATCGATGCCGAGGCTGAATTTCATCGCTTCGACACCATTGCTGCGGCCTGGACCGCCGTTGCGGAAAGGCACGGCGCCGGTGGCCTGCAACTCCGGCAAGCGCTTGCGCAGGCGCGGCCATACGGTCCGTCGCAGACTTTCGATTTCCTCCGCCGGAACATCCGGATACAAATGCCGCATGGCGTCGAGGACCGGCTGCGGATCCTCGTCGAGCGCGGACAACGAACGCACCACCGCATCGGCATAGGCGTCCAGATCCAGCGAACTGTTCGGCAATCCCAGCCATACCTCGTCGGTGGGCCGGCCTTCGGCGTCGTACAGGCGACCGCCATGGCAACTGGCACAGCCGATATTGGCGACTTCCAGCTGCATGCGCGGAAAACCGCTGTGGACCTGGCCGGCGACCAGGCCCAACGGCGGCCGCAAGCCATTGTCGGGCATCAGTCCGCCATTGACGATGCGGTCCGGATAGACGAAGCCGAAGGACTGCATGAGCTCGCGCAGATGTGCCTGGGTCGGCGCTTCGCTGGGATAGCGGTCGAGCACCAGTGCCGTCGCGGTCAGTTTCCAGGGCACCGCGGTGGTGTTGAGCGTGTCGGTGGAAAGGCCACGGAAGTCGTCGTAGGCGAACAGCATGGCCGGGCCTGGCTTGGCCTCCGGCATCTCGTCGAACAGATGGCTGCGTCCTTCCCGGTAGATCATGCCGCTGCAACCGCCGAGCAGCGCCGCGCCGAGCAGCCAGCCTTGCAAGGAGAGCCGCGGACGCGATGAGGAAGGGTGGGACTGTCGTTCGGCATTCACAGGGGCGGCACTCCTGAATCGCGCGAAAGCAAGAAACCGTGCGGGTCCCGGCGATAAGGCCGGGGACGGCGCTTCTATTGTCGCGAATTTCCGCGACGAAAAAAGGGGCCGCTTCGCGCGACCCCCGTATCGGTCCGGTGCGGGCGCGCCTCAGCGGCGGCGCTCCAGCTGCGAGTTGCGGTTGCCGGTCGGGGACTTTTCACCGGCGAACGGATTCAAGCGGCGGATCGCCCACGGGTATTTCGGCCAGTCGCCATGCAGGTAGGGATGCTGCGGATCGTTGAGTTCCAGCACCCGCCGGGCATCGGCGGCAAGCGTCTCGTTGCCCAGCCTGGTGTAGGCGTCGGCGAGCACGGCGATGGCGTCGTACTGGTAGGCGCTCTGCGGGAACTGCTCCAGCACCGTGTTGGCGCGGGACACGGCCGACAGATAGGCATGGCGTCGCATGTAATACAGCGAGATGTCCATTTCATGGCGCGCGAAGACATTGCGCAGCTCGATCATGCGGGTGCGCGCATCGGCGGCGTAGCGGCTGTTGGGATAGCGCTGCAGCACCGTCGAGAAATCGTTGTAGGCCTGCTGCGGCGCGGACAGGTCGCGACGGCTGGGATCCAGCGACCAGACCCGCTGCAGGAACACCGTATCGCGGTTGGAATTGGCCAGCCCGCGCAGGTAGTAGAAATAGGCGATGTTGCGGTGGGTCGGGTAGGTACGGATGAAACGGTCGATGGTCGACACCGCGTCGTCGTGCTTGCCGGACTTGTACTGCGCGTAGGCGATTTCCATCGTCGCCTGCTCGGTGTATGGCCCGTATGGATACTGCGCCACCAGCCGGCGGAAGGTTTTTTCCGCTCCGTCCCAGTTGGCTTTGGTCATCTGGTCGTGGCCTTTTTCGTAAAGCTGCTCGACGGGCAGCCCTTCGTCCGCGGATTCCTTGGCCTTGCCGCGGCCGCAACCGGTAATCGCCAGACAGACGGTAATCAGCAACAGGACCAACAACGGGGCGGAGGGGTGAAACCTGGAAGTCATACGATGCGCCATGGGGCTGTGCGGGGGCGACGGAGAAAGGGAGCGACGATGATAGCCTAGTGACCTGTCCGATGACTGACTTTTCTGTCGAAAGCCCCCTTCCGAGCCCAGGTTGCCCAGTCCCCATGTCCGATTCATCCACGGAAATCAATCGCCAGGCCGTCGTTCCGGATACGGCCGCCGGCCGTCGCTTCGATGTGATCCTGGCGGAACTGTTTCCCGAATTCTCGCGCTCGCGGCTGGCTGAATGGGCGAAGTCCGGCGCCGCGCTGCTCGACGGCAAGCCGGCCCGGCCGCGCGATCCGGTCCGCGGCGGCGAGCGGATCGAGTTGCTCGCGCAACTGGAGGCGCAGACCGAGGCCGGACCGGAGGACATTCCGCTGCGGATCCTGTACGAGGACGAGGACCTGTTCGTGCTGGACAAGCCGGCCGGTCTGGTGGTGCACCCGGGCGCCGGCAATCCGGCCGGGACCCTGGTCAACGCGCTGCTGCACCGCGACCCGGAACTGTCGAAGTTGCCGCGTGCCGGCGTCGTGCACCGGCTGGACAAGGACACCAGCGGGGTGATGGTGGTGGCGCGCACCCTGCAGGCGCATACCGCGCTGGTGGCGCAACTGGCCGCGCGCGAAGTGCATCGCCAGTATCTGGCGATCGTGGTCGGCGCGCTGGTATCCGGCGGCACCGCCGATGCGCCGATCGACCGGCATCCGCGCGACCGCCTGCGGATGGCGGTACGCGAGGACGGACGCGAGGCGGTGACCCATTTCCGCCTCAGTGAACGCTTCCGTGCGCATACCGCGCTGGAGTGCCGGCTGGAAACCGGACGCACCCATCAGATCCGTGTGCACATGCAGCATCTGCGCCATCCGATCGTCGGCGATCCGTTGTACGGCGGGTCGTTGCGGCTGCCGAAGGGCGCGACCGACGAACTGGTCGCTGCGTTGCGCGGCTGCAAACGCCAGGCGCTGCATGCGCAGACACTGGCCTTCGTGCATCCGCGCCGCGGCGCGGACATCCGTGTCAGCGCCGCAGTGCCGGAGGACATGCAGACATTGTTGCGGGCGTTGCGCGAGGACACCCGCCTGTACGAGAAGAGTCCGCGTGGCCGGTATTGAGACAGGCAGGGAACGGCTCGGGGCGCTGTACCCGGACTGGCCCGCGCCGCCGGGCGTCCACGCACTGACCACGCTACGCTGTTCGGCCGGCGCCTCGTTGCCGCCATACGACAGTTTCAACATGGGCGCCCGCTGTGGCGACGATCCGCAGGCGGTGAGCGCCAATCGCGCGGAATTGCGGCGGCGTTTCAGGCTGCCTTGCGCGCCGGCCTGGTTGCGGCAGGTGCATGGAATCGAGGTGGCGCGGATCGGACAACCGCCGCCGGAAGACGATGTCGGAGAACCCGAGGCCGATGCCGCCATGACGGATGCGCCGGGCGTGGTGCTGGCGATCCTGACCGCCGATTGCCTGCCCGTGGTGTTCGCCGCAAAGGACGGTACCGGGATCGCAGCCGCGCACGCCGGCTGGCGTGGCCTGGTGGCGGGGATGCTGGAGCGGACGCTTGCCGCGATGCGGGCGCAACCGGAAGACGTGATCGCCTGGCTGGGACCGGCGGCGGGGCCGGCGCGTTACGAAATCGGCCGGGAAGTCCATGACGCCTTCACCGCGCAGGCCCCGGCGGCCGCAAGCGCGTTCGCGCCGACCCGGCCGGGACAGTGGATGGTGGATCTGTATGCATTGGCGCGTTTGCGCCTGATCGCCGCCGGCATGGCGGCGGGTGATATCCACGGCGGCGGCCTGTGCACGATCTCCGACCCGCAACGCTTCTATTCCTATCGTCGCGATCGAGAGACCGGACGAATGGCGACGCTGATCTGGATGCGGGCGTGAATGAAACCCGGCCTGCGCCGTTGTTCGACTCGATGCCGGTCAGGCGGCTGAAACGACCACGATGGGTTTCGATCACCACGCCGCTCAGGCCGGATACGCCGCCGATCGCCTCGACCGTGGCGATGAAGTGCGGTTCCCTGGCATTGATGAAGCCGACATCCACCGGCAGCAACAGGGAACCACAAGACTCGCTTGTGTAGTGTTCGTGCCATGGGGCATGACGCGGATGGCCGCCCCTCCCAGACTTCAGGCCTTCAGGCTGACCTCTCTGAGGCGATGGATCTGGTCGCGGATGCGGGCGGCTTCTTCGAACTCCAGATCGCGGGCGTGCTGGTACATCTGCTGTTCCAGCGCCTTGATCCGCGCTACGGCCTGCGCGGGATCGAGCAGGCGGTAGTCGGCCGCCGCCTCGGCCACCCTGCGCGAGGACTTGCCGCGCCCGCTCTTGCTGGTCGTTTCCGCCGGCTCGTCGCGTGCGCCCTCCAGGATGTCGACCACCGGCTTGGCCACCGATTTCGGCGTGATGCCATGCTCGACGTTGTACTCGACCTGCTTCTCCCGGCGCCGGCTGGTTTCGTCGATCGCGGCCTGCATCGAGCGGGTGATCTTGTCCGCATACAGGATTGCGGTGCCGCGCAGATTGCGCGCGGCGCGGCCGATGGTCTGGATCAGTGAGCCGGTCGAACGCAGGAAGCCCTCCTTGTCCGCATCCAGGATCGCGACCAGCGATACTTCGGGCATGTCCAGTCCTTCGCGCAGCAGGTTGATGCCCACGAGCACATCGAACTTGCCCAGGCGCAAGTCGCGGATGATCTCGACCCGTTCCACGGTATCCACATCCGAGTGCAGATAGCGCACCTTGATGTCGTGTTCGCTCAGGTATTCGGTCAGATTCTCGGCCATCCGCTTGGTCAGCGTGGTCACCAGAACCCGATCGCCCTGAGCCGTTCGCTTGTTGATCTCGGACATCAGATCATCGACCTGCGCCGCCACCGGCCTGATCTCGACCCGCGGATCGATCAGGCCGGTCGGGCGCACCACCAGTTCGACGATCTGGCCATCGGACTCGCGCAATTCGTACGCGCCCGGTGTCGCCGAGACATAGATGCTGCGCGGCGCACGCGCCTCCCATTCCTCGAATCGCAATGGCCGGTTGTCCAGCGCGGAAGGCAGCCGGAAGCCGAATTCGACCAGCGTCTCCTTGCGCGAGCGATCGCCCTTGTACATCGCCCCCAACTGCGGAATGGTCACGTGCGACTCGTCGATGACCAGCAGCGCATCCGGCGGCAGATAGTCGAACAATGTTGGCGGCGGTTCGCCAGCCTTCTTGCCGGTCAGATGCCGCGAATAGTTCTCGATGCCCGAGCAATAGCCGACCTCGGTCATCATCTCGATGTCGAACTGTGTGCGCTGCATGAGCCGCTGCGCCTCGACCAGCTTGTTCTGCGCGTACAGATGTTCCAGCCGTTCCTTCAGCTCCTCCTTGATGGTCTCGATCGCATGCAGCACCCGCTCGCGGGTAGTGGCGTAGTGGGTCTTCGGATAGATGGTGAAGCGCGGGATCCTGCGCAGGCTCTCGCCGGTCAACGGATCGAAGATGGCGATGTTCTCGATCTCGCCATCGAACAGCTCGATCCGCACTGCCTCGGACTCGCTTTCGGCCGGATGCACATCGATCACTTCGCCACGCACGCGAAAGGTGCCGCGCTGCAGCTCGTACTCGTTGCGGGTGTATTGCAGCTCGGTCAGATGCCGGATCAGATCGCGCTGGTCCATCCGCTCGCCACGCGACATGATCAGGCGCAGCGACAGGTAGTCCTCCGGATCGCCCAGACCGTAGATGGCCGACACCGTCGCCACGATCAGAGCGTCCGGCCGCGACAGTAGGGTCTTGGTCGCGGCCAGCCGCATCTGTTCGATATGGTCGTTGATCGAGCTGTCCTTCTCGATGAAGGTGTCCGAGGCCGGCACATAGGCTTCCGGCTGGTAGTAGTCGTAATAGCTGACGAAGTACTCGACCCCGTTGTGCGGGAAAAACGACTTGAACTCGCTATACAACTGCGCGGCCAGCGTCTTGTTCGGCGCCATCACCAGCGTCGGCTTCTGTACCGCCTGCACCACGTTGGCGATGGTGTAGGTCTTGCCCGAGCCGGTCACGCCCAGTAGGGTCTGCTTGGCCAGCCCCGCCTCGAAGCCCTCGACCAGCTTCTCGATTGCCTGCGGCTGATCGCCGGCCGGCGAATACGGCGACACCAACTGAAAACGCTCGCTCATGTGAATGCCCTGGCGACTAGCGAGCCAGTATACGTCAGCCTCCTATCACGGGATTGTTGACGGTTTCCCCACGAAAACACGCGCATTCGCCCGACTCAACGCGTGCATGAATCGTTCGAAACTGACATTGCTTTCATGGAGGAAAGAACATGACGCCGTATCGCGGTTCATGCCTGCCGCACTGCCGCTGGAAAGGACATCGTTCGACAAGGTCCGGACACCGTGCCGGCATCACCTTGATCGAACTGGTCGTCACGCTGGCCCTGGCTTCGCTGCTACTGGCCATCGCCCTGCCCGGTTTCAGCGGAATCCTGCGGAACCTGCGCGCCGATACCGCAGTCCATCTGTTGCACACCCATCTGACCATTGCCCGCAGCACCGCCGTCACCCGGCGGGTACCGATCACCGTGTGTCCCAGCCGGGGCGACGGGCGCTGCAGCACCGACTCGGACTGGAGCCACGGCTGGCTGATGTACCGTGATCGCCGCCGCCGCAACCAGCCCGAAAGCGACCAGGACATCCTCCGCCAGACGGTCTCCCCGACACACTCTTCGCTGCGCCTGATTTCCTCCGAATCCCGACCACGCATCCGTTTCCTGGCCAGCGGTCGCAGCGGCGGCAGCAACCTGACCATCCGCGTCTGCCACCAGTCCGAGCTGTTCGGCGAGGTCATCGTCAACAACGTCGGCCGAGTCCGCGCCGTCCGCCACCACCCTCCCAAGACCTGTGCTGGCTGGTAGTGTCCCTGTATGAGTTTTCCGTTCCGTAGCTGAGCGGATATCCGGCCAACGATCACTGATAGCGCCAGATTGCCGCGTGGCCGATCCTTCCCTCGCCAGCAACGCGCGATCCCCAGCGGGGTAGTCCAGACGCACGTGCAGAGATGGACACCTGCTTCTGCCAATTACAGATGCGGCCCACTTCTCGACGGCTGTTCGACAGTACCCTCTCGCTGTTGCGTCAACCGGCGCGAGCCTTCTACGACATCGTGCCAGTTGCTGCTTGTTTGGGTGCGAAGTTGCTTCCCGAGTGCGATTCCGAGTTCGTTATTGTGAACGTCCATCGTGTTTGCCTCGGTGCTTTGCCCGAGCCGGTTGCCGTCCCATTCGTGGAAATCGAGTGCCGTACGGGCGTAGGTCTCGCCAAACCGCCGGGTGAGTTCAGCAGACAGAAGCAGGTGCCTGTATGCATCCGCTGGCCCGTCAGTGCGACCTGGCAACTGCGAGTAGGCCATCTCTCGAATGGCATCGGTTGCGATACCTGCAGT
>JAISFF010000009.1 GCA_031263725.1 Lysobacteraceae bacterium
GTCGAGGGCATCAACAACACCATCAAGGTCATCAAGCGGCGGGCCTACGGATATCGGGACCAGGAATACTTCTTCCTCAAAATCCGCGCCGCATTCCCCCGAATCCAGCGATGAACCAAAAAAAGAGCGCCGACGGCGCCCTTTTCTTCAGATCCGCGGTCCGTTTATTTCAGCGCATCGTTGTGCACACCCGACACGGCCCGCCCTGACGGATCTGCCGCATTGGCGAAGCTGGCATCCCAGGCGATCGCCGCCGGCGAGGAACAGGCGATCGACTTGCCGCCCGGCACGGTCTCCGCCGCGGCCGGCGTCGGGAAAAAGTGTTCGAAGATGCTGCGATAGAAATACGCTTCCTTCGTCTGTGGCGGGTTGACCGGAAAACGCTTGTCCGCCGCCGCCAGTTCGCGGTCGCTGACCTGGGCCTCGGCGTGCGCCTTGAGTCCGTCGATCCAGCCATAGCCAACGCCGTCGCTGAACTGCTCCTTCTGCCGCCACAGGATCGAATCAGGCAGATAGCCGTCGAAGGCCTCGCGCAGTACCGCCTTTTCGATCCGCCCTTTGCCGGCCATCTTGTATTTGGCGTCCATCTTCATTGCCACTTCCAGGAACTCGACATCGAGGAACGGCACGCGCGGCTCCACGCCCCAGGCCATCATCGATTTGTTGGCGCGCAGGCAATCGTAGTTGTACAGCGCGTCCAGCTTGCGGATCAGTTCCTCGTGGAATTCGCGCGCATTCGGCGCCTTGTGGAAATACAGGTAGCCACCGAAGATTTCGTCCGAGCCTTCGCCGGACAGCACCATCTTGACGCCCATCGCTTTGATCCGCCGCGCCAGCAGGTACATCGGCGTGGAAGCACGAATCGTGGTGACATCGTAGGTTTCGATATGCCGGATCACCTCCGGCAACGCATCCAGTCCTTCCTGGAAGGTGTATTCGAAACCGTGATGCACAGTCTCCAGATCCTTCGCCGCGACTGCGGCGGCCGCCAGATCCGGAGACCCCTTCAGGCCGATCGCGAACGAGTGCAATCGCGGCCACCAGGCTTCCGACTTGTCGTTGTCCTCGATGCGATGCCGCGCATAGCGCGCCGCCACCGCCGCCACCAGCGAGGAATCGAGACCGCCGGAAAGCAGCACGCCGTAGGGAACGTCCGTCATCAGCTGACGGTGCACGGCGGCTTCGAACGCTTCGCGCAGTGCCTGCGATGAAAATTCCACGCCCTCCACCGCAGCGTAATCGCGCCAGGGCCGCCGGTAATACCGCACCAGCTCGCCCTTGTCGCTATCGTAGAAATGCCCCGGCGGGAACTGCGCGACATCGGCACAGGTATCGACCAGCGATTTCATTTCCGATGCCACGCGCAGACGGCCTTCCTTGTCATGTCCCCAGTACAGCGGCACCACCCCGATGGGATCGCGCGCGATCAGCGCTCTGCCCTTCGACTTGTCCCACAGCGTGAACGCGAAAATGCCGTTGAGGCGATTGAGGAAAGATGCGGGCTCGTCCTCGCGGTACAGCGCGTTGATCACCTCGCAGTCCGAGCCGGTCTGGAATGCGTAGGCCTGCGTCAGTTCCTTCTTCAGTGCGCGGTGGTTGTAGATCTCGCCATTCACCGCCAGGGCCAGTTCGCGGTCTTCCGACAGCAGAGGCTGCGAGCCGCCGGCCGGATCCACGATCGCCAGACGCTCATGCACCAGGATCGCGCCGTCGTCGAGATAGACGCCGCTCCAGTCGGGTCCGCGATGCCGTTGCCGTTGCGACAGTTCAAGAGACTGCCGGCGCAAGGTTTGCAGATCGTCGCCTGCCTGCAGACCGAAAATACCGAAGATGGAACACATAAGGAAAACTCCCGGTTTTGTTCGAATTCCCGGCTCCACAGAGCGGGTTCCTGGCAAAGCGACCTGGCGATATGCCCCCAACAAAAAAACCCGCATCGGCTGATGCGGGTTTTCCGGTCACTCGGCACTCTGGTTTGAGTATGCCTGTATCAGCCCCGCATCGTCCGCACACGATTATTCGTATTCGCGCACGCATTAATGCCGTGGTCGAAATTGATCGTAATGAGGATGATATGGGCCGACATGGGGGTGACGTTACCGGATAAATCCGGCGTTGGCAATCCTTTTTTCGTACCGGGCGCCCGTCTCCGGCACCGCGTCCAATGCCAGGTTCCAGTCGCGTCGAAGCGACTGATCGTTATTTGTTCCGCGCCCCGTGCATCCGGATCTCCCGCCCGGCGGGCGCTTTTCTCGACCGGGAATACAATGCCATCGTCCGCAATCCTTCGCCTCTTGGATATTTCCTGGCCGCGGGGAACTGCTGGCACGACAGGATCAAGCCGCTCTTCATCCTCTCCGGCGAATGACAGCCTGCGCCGGAATCACTCGCCCAGCAGGCGTTCGATCATCCGCAGATAAAGCTCGGGCAGCGCTTCAAGATCGGCCACATCAACATTTTCGTCGACCTGGTGGATGCTGGCATTCACAGGCCCGACTTCGATGCACTGCGCACCCAGAGGCGCGATGAACCGTGCATCCGAGGTGCCGCCGCCGGTACTCTCCTCGGGAACGGCGCCCGCGAACCCGGCCAATACTTCCCGCGCGGTCTGGCGCAGGCGTCCTTCCGGGGTATAAAACGGCTCACCGCTGAGATGCCAACGCAGCCCGTAGTCCAAGCCGTGTCGATCCAGCAACGCCGTCACTTCGGATTCCAGTCGCGCGGCATTCCAATGCGGGTTGTAGCGCAGATTGAACAGGACCTGCAGTTCTCCCGGAATCACGTTGTTGGCGCCGGTCCCGGCATGGATATTGGATATCTGCAGGCTGGTCGGCGGAAAACTTTCGTAGCCGTCGTCCCAGCGCCGTGCCGACAATTCGGCCAAAGCGGGCACCGCCAGATGGATCGGGTTGCGCGCCTTGCCCGGATAGGCCACATGCCCCTGCACGCCCTTCACCGTCAACGTGCCGGAAAGACTGCCGCGCCGGCCGACCCTGAGCAGATCGCCCAGTGTCCGCGTCGATGAAGGTTCGCCGGTGATGCACCAGTCGATATGTTGGCCCCGCTCGCGCAGCCACTCGGCCACCCTGCGTACGCCATCGATCGCATCGCCTTCCTCGTCGGAAGTCAGCAGCAACGCCAGCGTGCCCGGATGCTGCGGATGGGCCGCGATGAACTGCTCCATGGCGACGACGAAGCCCGCGACACCGCTCTTCATATCGGCCGCGCCGCGTCCGTAGAGGATGCCGTCGCGGATCTCCGGAACGAACGGATCGCTTTGCCACGCGGATGCCGCACCCGGGGGCACCACGTCGGTATGTCCCAGCAGCAACAGCACCGGCGATCCCCGCCCATGCGTCGCCCAGAGGTTGTCGACTTCGCCAAAGCGCAAGTGCTCGCAATGGCATCCCGACCGTTGCAGCCTTTCCGCGATGAGTTTCTGGCAGCCCGCATCGCCGGGCGTCACCGAAGGCCGGGAGATCAGTGCCTGCGTCAGCGGCAATACGTCGCTCATCGCTCGATCCCGAACCGCTGCTTGAAAGAATTGTCGCTGAAGCCCTGCCCGAAACCGCCATCGTCAGTCACCGCCACCGGGCGCCGTATCAGTTGCGGATACTCGCGCAGCAACAGCTTCCATTCCGCTTCCGAAGCGGGCGACTTGCGGTTTCCGGGCAGTTGCCGCCAGGTGGTCGAGGACTTGTTGACCAGCGCGTCGAATCCGCCCGCTTTCTCCGCCCATGCCTTCAGCGTCTCCGGCGAAGGCTTGTGCTCGCGATAATCGACGAAGGTATGCGGAACCCCGAAGCGATCCAGCCATTTCATGGCCTTCTTGCAGGCATCGCAGTTCTTCAGGCCGTAGATAATCGTCATTGGCGGGCGCGCTCCTGTTCTCATGGACGGGAGATTATCGCCAAATCGGCTCATGCCACGCCATCGGCGTGCAAAGCGACGATCCGGACCGCCGTCCCATCGTGGCGGCTATTGCTGGCGCAACGCCTCAATCGGGTCCAGCAATGAAGCCTTGCGCGCCGGGTAATAGCCGAAGAACAGGCCCGTCGCCACCGAGAATCCGGCCGCCAAGGCGATGACCTTGCCATTCAGCGCAATCGGCAACTCGCTGAACTGGCCGACCAGGAAGGTGCCGCCGATACCGATGATGATGCCCAGCGCACCGCCGATCAGCGAAATCAGCATCGCCTCGGCCAGAAACTGCCGTCTGATATCGCTGGGCCCGGCTCCGATCGCCATGCGCAGACCGATCTCGCGTATCCGTTCGGTCACCGACACCAGCATGATGTTCATGATGCCGATACCGCCGACGATCAGCGAAATCGCCGCCACCGCGCCCAGCAGCCGCGACATCAGCTGTGTCGTCGCATTGCGTGTGGCGACGATCTCGGAAATGTTCCGGACCACGAAATCGTCCTCATCGTTGGGTCCGATCTTGTGCCGCTGCCGCAACAAGGCTTCGACCTCGCTCTGCACATAGCCCAGGTCGCGGACATCCGCCACCGTCAGCGAGATCTGCGATACCGCGCCCGGCGGGATGCCCATCGCTCCCATCAGCCTTCGGCGCGCCGTTTCCAGCGGTACCATCACGACATCGTCCTGATCCTGGCCGAATCCGCCCTGCCCCTTGGCCTGCAGCGTCCCGACCACGACGAACGGAACACGACCGATGCGGATAGCCTGTCCGACCGCATCGTCGTCACCGAACAGGGTCCTGCGTACCGTCTCGCCGAGAATCACCGACTTGGCCGCGCTGGTGTAATCCTGTGCGCTGAAATTCTCGCCCAGATGTATCTGCCAGCCGTTGATATCGAAAAAGTCGGGCTGCACGCCCTGCCAGGACGTGGAGGCGTTGTTTTCCGCGAACACGACCTGCGTGCTGCCGCGCAGGGAACCGGCGACATACTGCACCTCGGGCAGTTCGTCGCGGACCGCTTCGACATCGCTTTCCTTCAAGGTGTAGAAACTGCTCGCGCTCTGCCTGGCGCCGCCGGTCGAGCTGCGCCGCGAGTTGGGACCGACATCCAGCCGTTGCGAACCCAGGCCGGACACCATCTTGTCGATCTCGGCCTGCGTGCCCTGCCCGACCGAAACCATCACGATCACCGCCGCGATGCCGATGATGACGCCCAGCGAAGTCAGGGCGCTGCGCATCCAGTTGCCGCGGAACGCAAAAAAAGCGGTCCGCAGGATATCCGAATACTTCATGCGGTTTTCTCCTGCTCGTGCAACTGTCCGTCGCGCATCGCATAGACGCGATCGGTGTGTGCCGCCACATTGGGATCGTGCGTGATCAGCACCACCGTGTGCCCCTCGTCACGCAAACGTTTGAACAAGGCCAGTATCTCCTCGCTGGTCTTGCTGTCGAGGGCGCCGGTCGGTTCGTCCGCCAGCAGGACCGGCGGCTTGTTGATCAGCGCGCGGGCAATGGCGACGCGCTGCTGCTGGCCGCCGGACAATTCGTTGGGCCGATGATGCCCGCGCTCGCTCAGACCGACCTCGGCCAACGCCTCCTGCGCCCGTATCCGGCGCTCATGCGACGGCACCCGCGCATAAGCCAGCGGCATCGCCACGTTGTCCAGCGCATCCATGCGCGGCAGCAGATTGAAGCCCTGGAAAACGAAGCCTATCTTGTCGCAGCGAAGTACCGCCAGTTCCTCCGCGTCCAGCGTGGAGACATCGATTCCATCGCACTCGTAGGTACCCGAGGTCGGCGTATCCAGACAGCCGATCATGTTCATCAGCGTCGATTTGCCAGAACCGGAAGGTCCCATGATGGCGACGAAATCGCCGTGTTCGATGCGCAGATCGACATGATCCAGCGCTACCACTTCGGCTTCGGTACCGGCGTTGTAGATTTTGCTCAGCGCGCGGGTCAGGATCACCGGCGGGTTCGAAGTCGCGACCGTGTTCATTGGTCACCCCTTCGACTGTTCGCCGGTGATGATCTGGTCACCCGCCTGCAACCCTCCGCCGGAGACTTCGGTCATCGTGCCGTCGCTGGCGCCCAGCCGCACCATCACCGCTTGCGGTCTGTCGTCGACCAGGCGATATACCTCCGTGCGTTTGGCATTGACCAGATCCGAAAGCGTCAGGTCCCATTCCTTGCGCTGGGTATCGCTCAAACTGTTGCGGAACCCGGCGAAACCCTCGCGGAAACGATCTGCCATGCGCTGACGGATCTGCGCCTGGATCTCGGCTGACGACACATCCGCGCCGCCGGGGCCAGGCGGCGGACCACCAGGGCCACCGCGGTTGCCGTTGCTCTGCCCGGACTGCGACTGCCGCGCGCTCTGGCGTTCGCGCGCTTCCGCAATCGCGACATCGAACAGACCCTTTTGGGTCGCATCCAGCCGCAACTGATCGGCCACCCGTACCAGATCGTCGATCACACCACTGCTGCCGCGCACGCTGCCCGGCGTCGGCGCGGTCACCGTGCTGGTGGTCGCCGGCTTGTAACGCAAGGCGGAGTTGGGAATCTTCAGTACGTTGTCGCGCTTGTCGACTTCGATCTCGGCATTGACGGTCAAACCCGGCAACAACACGCCATCGCTGTTGTCCACCGTGACGATAACCGGGTAAGTCACCACGTTGCTGGCGGTCGTGGCGGCGAGCCGCACCTGGTCCACACGTCCCGTGAATTGCCGGTTGGGGAAGGCATCGGCGGTGAAGGTGACGTTCTGTCCCGCCTTGACCTGACCGATATCCGATTCGTCGACCGACAGCTCGATCTTCATCTTGCCCAGGTCTTCGGCGATGGTGAACAGCTCGGGCGCCTGCAGGCTCGCGGCAACGGTCTGGCCGGGCTCGATGCTGCGCGTCAGCACCACGCCATCGACCGGCGAACGGATCACGGTGCGGTCCAGATTGACCTGGGTGGTTTCGGTCGACGCGGTTTGCTGGCGAATCGCCGCCTGGGCCGAATTGACCTGGGCGCGGGCCTGGTCCAGCGCCGCCCTGGCCAGATCGACGTCGCTTTGTGCGACCAGACGTTGCACTCCCAGTTCGGCCTTGCGCTGATAATCCAGCTCCGCGTTCTTCAGGGTCGCCTGCGACTGTGCCAGCGAAGCGCGCGCACTGGCGATCTGCGCATTGCCCTGTTCGATCTGCGCCTCGTAAGTCTTCGGATCGATGCGGGCGATGACCTGATCCTTCTTGACCACATCGTTGTAGTCGGCCAGGACTTCGATCACCTGTCCGGAAATCTGGCTACCCACCGTGACCGTGGAAATGGCGCTGAGCGTACCGGTCGACGAAATCGCCACGCGGATATTGCCCTGTTCGACCGCGCTGGTGCGATAGCTGTTCGCCGTCCGGGCGCTGTTACGGTGCATCCCGTACCAGACACCTCCCCCGATCAGTCCGACAACCACGACGCCGATGACGATCCGGCGAACCATAGAGGGGCTCCGCCCCGCGCGTTTGGGAAGTGTTCGGCTCATGCCATCAACCAAGAAGAAAAGTGAGGGATGTTCGGACTAACGCATCAACGTTGGCAACGTTGACGCGCCGATCCTCCGCTTCGTTCCGTAGGGGCATCCGTTCAGACCACGAATCGCAGTACCGCTGTCGTGCCCTCTCCGGGCACGCTGTCCAGTTCCACGATCCAGCCGAACCGGTCGCTGAGGCGGCGGACGATGGACAATCCCAGTCCCACACCTTGTGCACGATCCGGCTCGGCGCGATAGAAGGGATCGAATACCCTGGAAACCGTATCGGCGGACATGCCGATGCCGGTATCGCGAACGACGACCCGGTCCGCCTCGACCGTGACCTTGACGATCCCCGTGTCGGTATAGTTGCAGGCATTGCGCAACAGATTGCCGACGATGACCTGCAGAACCCGCGGCGGCGCATGCAGGCGCGGATTCGCCTCCAGTTCCACTTGCAGGGCCACCGGCTTGTGGGCCAGCAGCTGGCGTGCGCTTTCGGCTTCGTATTCGACGATATCGCCGACATTGAACCACTCGCGTTGCGGCTTGACTTCCGACTCCCGCGCCAGGATCAGGAACGCGTCGATCACCGCTTCCATGTCGCGGCCGGCACGCTGGATCCGTTGCAGACTGCGCTCCATGCGCGGGTTCAGTCCCGGGTCGGCCAACGCCATGTCGGTGGCGACCCGGATCACCGTCAGCGGCGTGCGCAGCTCATGACTGGCATCGCGGGTGAAATTCTGCTCGCGCACCAGCAGCGCGGTCATGCGCGCCGCCAGGATATGCAATGCCTCGGCGAGCTGCTTGGCTTCGCCTTTGACATCGGCCGGCAGTTTCTCCGGCGCCAGACTGCTGACATCGGGATTGCGCGGATCCCAGCGCGACACCTGCCGCGCCAGCCAGGTCACGGGAGAAACCAGCCGTTTGGATGAGCGGTAGGCGGCCCAGGTTGCCAGATAGATCGCCAGGATCGCCAGCATGACCGGCAGGAAGCCGTACCAGTACCCGATCTGCATCGCCTGCCGATGCATGAATACCAGGTAAATCCGATCGGTGCCGTGCCGCCGCATCAGCACCATCCGCCGATCGTCGTCCAGCAGATGGTAGCCCTCGTCCAGACCGCGCAATTCGGCGGGCAGCTTTTCCAGCATCTCGCCGTCATGCAACAGGAAGCCACGCAGGTTGTAGACATTGGGAACCGGTAATGCCGGGTTGGCGGTGTACTCCTGCCAGTAGTAGTCCATTTCCTTTTGCAGGATCGACTTCACCAGACTGGTGCTCAGCCCGAACAGCACAACATAGTAGCTGGCCAGTATGGCGATACTGACCAGCACCAGTTGCAGGATGAAGACAACACGAATCTTGCGCGGTAATCCGTACGGCATGACCCATTCCCAATTCATCGCGGCACTGTCGATGCGATGACATTCTACGGAAGGCTCCGCTCGCGGAGCCAGGAATGCACTGCCGTCAGTTGGCGGTTACCGGCTGTGCGATGTCGGCGATGCGATAGCCCGCACTCTGCACCGTATGCAGCAGCAAGCGCTCGTACGGCTTGTCGATGACCTTGCGCAGGTTGTACAGATGGCTGCGGAGCGTATCCGAGTCCGGCAGGCCGTTGCCCCATATTTCGCGTTCGATTTCCTGGCGACTGACGACCCGCGGCGACTCGCGCATCAGGATGGTCAGCAGCTTCAGTCCGATCGGCGACAGCTGCAATTCGGTGCCGTCGCGGGTCGCGCGCATGCTGACCGGGTCCAGTACCAAATCGGCCACCTTCAGCACTTCGGAACCGACCTGCCGGCGCTCGCGGCGAATCAAGGCGCGCAGGCGCGCTTCCAGTTCCTGGATCGCGAAAGGCTTGGTCAGGTAGTCGTCCGCGCCATTGCCCAGGCCGGTGAGCTTGTCGTCAAGCGTGTCGCGCGCGGTCAACATCAGGATCGGCGTCGATTTGCGCACGTCATTGCGGAGACGCTTGCAGACTTCGATGCCATCCATGCGCGGCAGCATCAGATCCAGCACGATCACGTCGTAACTGTTCTCCGTCGCCAGGCGATAGCCATCCACTCCATCGATGGCGTAGTCCACCTCGAAGCCGCGGCTTTCCAGGTATTCCCCCACCATCTCGGAAATATTCCGGTTGTCTTCGACAATCAGGATCAATCCGGCCGTTTCTTTGATCTGGTTCATCTGTGATTCCCATTCCTACTTCAGCTTTGTGAGGCATGCGCCCCAAGGAGCCTGCGCAATGCAAAGAAACTATTCTCAGGAAGAATTCGATTGTCTCCACCATCGAATCGAACCATTTTGCCACCGATGTGAATCCGTCAATGCAATCGCTATCACATTTCGACGCCAAATACACGTGCTACAGAAGCGGACGCAACCGGGGCCAGACGTTGTCGAGGATTTTCGGCTGCGCCGCCGCCGTCGGATGGATGCCATCGGCCTGCATCAAAGCGGGCTGCAGCGGAATGCCTTCGAGGAAGAACGGCACGACGGCGGTATGGTGCTCCGCGGCCAGATCGGTATACACGCTGCGTAGACGCGCCCGGTAAGCCGGTCCGTAATTCGGCGGCACATCGATCCCCAGTAACAGGACCTTGGCGCCCGCGCGCTGGCTGCCGGCGATCATCTGTTCGAGATTGCCGCGCAATTGCGGCAGTTGCAGGCCACACAAGGCATCGTTGCCGCCAAGCTCGATCACCACTACCTTGGGCGAGTGGCGCAGCAGCAGATCCGGCAACCGCGCCAGCGCGCCCGCGCTGGTCTCGCCGCTGATGCTCGCGTTCACCACCGTCGGCGGGTCGCGCACTTCCCTTTCGAGCCGCTGCTGCAACAGACTGACCCAGCCGCTCCGTACCGGAATATTGTGGGCCGCGCTCAGACTGTCGCCGACAATCAGGATGCTATTGCCGGCGGCCCAACCCAACCCCGGCAACAGCGCCAGACAAGCGACAAAAAACCATCGACTGACGATATTCTTGGTCAATCCACTCACGGAGAATCCTCATCAACCCTTCCACTGAATTCGCTTCACCGCCCGTCGTCATCGAAGTGCATGGCGTGGGCAAGTCCGTCACCGGCCCGGAAGGCGAAGTCCGTATTCTTGATGATGTTGACTTGACCGTCGGTGAAGGCGACAGCATCGCCATCGTCGGCGCCTCCGGCTCCGGCAAGACCACCCTGCTCTCGCTGCTGGCCGGACTGGACCTGCCGACGCGCGGCGAAATCGCACTGGCCGGACAGTCCCTGACCTCGATGAGCGAAGAAGAACGGGCGGCGCTGCGCGCGCGCCTGATCGGCTTCGTCTTTCAGAACTTCCATCTGTTGCCGTCGCTGACCGCCGAGGAGAACATCGCGCTGCCGCTCGAGCTCAGTGGCCGCGAAGACCCCGAACGCGTCGGCGAAGTGCTGGCCGCCGTCGGTCTGGGCGACCGCCGCCGCCATTACCCGCGCCAGCTATCGGGCGGCGAGCAGCAGCGCGTCGCCCTGGCCAGGGCATATGTGGCGCATCCCCGCATCCTGTTCGCGGATGAACCGACAGGCAGTCTGGATCAGACCACCGGGCGCCATGTCAGCGATCTGCTGTTCGAACTGAACCGCCACAACCGCACCACGCTGGTCTTGGTCACCCATGACCTGTCCCTGGCGCGCCGTTGCCAACGCGTCTATCTGCTTGGCAACGGCAGGCTGACGGAGCAGGCGGCCGCCGCATGAGGATATTCCGCTACGCGCTGCGCGCGATCCGCCGCGAATTCCTCGCCGGCGATCTGCTGACCGTGTTCGTGGCGCTGATGCTCGGCGTAGCCGTGATCACCGCCGTCGGCACCCTGGCGAACCGGGTCACGCTGGCGCTCGGCTCCAGCGCCGCGGACATCATTGGCGGCGACCTCGGTCTGTCATCACGACAGGAAATTCCCGACCGCTTTGTCGTCGAAGCACAGCGGAGAGGATTGCGCAGCACCCGCATCGCCAGCTTCCCGAGCGTGCTCTTCAACGGCGACGCTAACCAGATGGCCAGCATCAAGGCGGTGGACGAGCACTATCCGCTGCGTGGCGAATTGCTCGTGGCGAAGGATGCCAACGGCTTGGGCAGCGCAGTGGCCGGCGCGCCCGCGCCCGGCGAGGCCTATCTGGACCCGCGCCTGCTCGATGCGCTCGGCCTGCGCGTCGGCGACGATATCGAATTCGGCGCCGGCTACTTGCGCATCGCCCGCGTGCTGAAATCGGAACCGGACGCATCCGGCGAACTGATACAGATGGCGCCGCCGATGCTGGCCAATCGCGCCGATGTCGATGCCGCCGGCCTGCTCGGCCCCGGCAGCCGCGCCAGCTATCGCCTGATGTTTGCCGGCGCCAGCGCTGAAATCGCGCGTTTCCGCGAATGGCTGCAACCGCGCCGCGATGGCCTGAGACTGGTCGGCATCAAGGACTCGCAGCGCGGCCTGCGCGATGCCTTCGACCGCGCCGGCCAGTTCCTGGCGATGGCCGCATTGCTGGCGGTCTTGCTGGCGGGCGTGGCCACCGCCCTGGCCGCCAACCGGTTCGCCGTGCGCCGCATCGATACCGTGGTGATCCTGCGCTGCCTGGGCGCGAGACAGCGCGACATACTCAATGCGTTGCTGCTGCAACTGGTGTTCCTGGCGATTCCCGCGTGCCTGTTCGGCCTCGGCCTGGGCTTGGCCACTCAAGCCGGCCTGGTCGCGCTGCTGGGGGAGCTGGTCCCCGATCGTCTGCCATTGCCGCAGGCTGCGCCGGCGTTGTCCGGCGGCGGCATCGGGCTGCTGTTGCTGCTCGGATTCGGGCTGCCTCCGCTGCTGCGCCTGCGCGGCATTCCGCCATCGCGCGTGTTCAATCGCAGCTTCAACGCGGTTCCGCCTGTTTCGGCCCTGATCTACCTGCTGGCCCTGGCCGCCACCGTGGCATTGGCGGTGCTGGCAGTGGGTGACCTGGAACTCGCCGGGTGGATCCTGGGCGGACTCGCGCTTCTGGCCTTGGCGGCCACGGTGGCGGGCGCACTGCTGCTATGGATGGTCCGCGCATTGCAGGGCCGGATGCACGGCGCATGGCGTCTGGGCCTCGCAGCCTTGACCCAACGGCGCCTGCTGAGCATCGCGCAACTGGTCAGTCTGTCGCTTTCGCTATGCGCCTTGCTGCTGCTGGCCGTGATCGGCCCAAGCCTGCTGCAGCAATGGCGCATGCGGTTGCCGGCGGATACGCCGAACTATTTCCTGCTCAACATCCAGGTCGATCAGCGCGAAGCAATCGCGGCCGCGCTGCATGATTTCGGCATTGTCGCCCCCGAGCTGGAACCCTTCGGCACCGGCCGGCTGATGGCCATCAACGATGCGCCCCCGCAACGGCGGCGGGACGCAGACGAGACCAACGACGACGATGCCGACCGGCCGGTCAATTTCTCCTGGCAACGCACGCTGCCGCCCGCCAACGACATAGTCGCCGGCCGCTTCTGGAACGGTGACAGCCGCGCCTTCGAGGCGTCGCTGGCCGAAACCTGGGCGCAACGTTACGGTATCGCTCCGGGCGACCGCCTGACCCTGCTGATCGGCGATCAACAACTGGATTTCACCGTCACCAGCCTGCGCAAGGTCGAGTGGGATTCGTTCCGGGTCAATTTCTTTCTGCTGCTCAATGCCGGCGCCATCGCCGAAGATGCGCCGCACAATCTGATTTCGAGCTTCTATCTGCCACGCGACCAGTCGGGCCGGCTGGGTGCGCTGGTCCGGCAATTCCCGAACATCTCGGTGATCGATATCGATGCGATCCTGCAGCAGGTACGCGAGATCATCGAGCGTGTGGCCCAAGCGGCGCAGTGGGTGATGGGATTCAGTCTCGCGGCCGGCACCCTGGTGCTGCTCGCCGCGCTACAGGCGACCGCCGGGGAACGCCGCTACGACAGCGCGGTCCTGCGCACGCTCGGTGCGCGCCGCGCGCAGTTGCGTACGGCGGTACTGGTGGAGTTCGGCGCGCTGGGGTTTCTCGCGGCGGTGCTGGCGGTGCTGGCCACGGCCGCCATCGGCGCGGTCGTATCGCGGCAGATCTTCGATCTGGCCCTGTCCCCGCCGTGGTTGCCGTTGATGCTGGGCGGCGGCATCGGCACGGTGCTGAGCATCATCGCCGGATGGTGGGGCACCCGCCGCATCCTGCGCACTCCGCCCGCGCTTGCCCTGCGCGGAGACTGATCGTCTTCTCCGAATACCGTTTCCAGGTTCCCGCCAACCGGTGGGGCAGCGCGGTCTATTCGGCGCCGCAGTCAAAGGACATGCAAGAAGCCATCACTTTCACCGTCTTCGCGGGATTCTCGGCCTGGTACCTGGGACAGCCGTTGCAATGGAACCGCTATGCCGCGTTCGCGCTGATCGCGGTTGCCGCTTGCTCTGGTGTTCTACGACACCGGCAACAAGAGCTGACGGTCTCGACTCCGCGCCGGGGAAGCGCATTCCGCTATCCGGCGCGCCGTTCGGCCTGCTTCGCCCTGCGCCAATACGCCTCCTGTTGCGACAGCGACAGCGATGCAAAATCCGTTCCATCGGCTTTGGCCAGCGATTCCATCATCCGGAACCGGCGCTCGAACTTGAGATTGGCATGGCGTAGCGCGGTTCCGACATCGACCTTGGCATGCCGGGCCAGGTTGGCGCAGACGAACAATACATCGCCGATTTCTTCCCGCAGACGCCGTTTGCCGGCCTCATCGTTTCCATCCCTGCCGCCCGCCTGCTCCGCCAGTTCGGCACGGACCTCCTCGACCTCCTCATGCAGCTTGGCGATGAGCGGCCGCGGATCGGTCCACTCGAAACCGGTGCGCGCCGCCCGCGACTGCAGCTTCAACGCACGCTGCCATTCGGGCAGGCCGCGCGCGATGCCGGCCAGCGCGGAATCGTCCTGCTCGCCCGCCGCTGCGCGCTCGGCGCGCTTGACGGCTTCCCATTGCCGGGCCTGCGCCTGTGCGTCCCCGGTCCTGGCTTCGCCGAAAACATGCGGATGCCGCCGCACCATCTTGTCGCATATGGCCTGCACCACATCGCCGAAATCGAACGCGCCCCGCTCCCGCGCCATCTGCGCATGAAACACCACTTGCAACAGCAGGTCGCCCAGTTCGTCCTTCAAGCCGGGCAGATCATCGCGATCGATCGCATCGGCGACTTCGTAGGCCTCCTCGACCGTATACGGCGCAATCGTGGCGAAATCCTGCTCGATATCCCAAGGGCAGCCATGATCGCGGTCGCGCAATCGCGCCATGATCCGCAACAGCCGGTCGATGCCGTTTCGGGATGCGACGGGAGACGGGTCGGAAGGGTTTTCTGTCACGGTGTCACGGTTCCAATCGTTGTTTCAAACGGACGGCGTTTCCGTCCAGCCGCTGTCCTCGAACCAGCGCCGCCACGGCAGGCTGCCGTCTCCCAGCGCAATGAAATCGCCGTTGATCAGCGATTCCTTCTGGTTGTAGCGGAATGGTCGGCCGGTGCGCGGCGACAGCAATACGCCGCCGGCCGTTTCCAGGATGCACTGGCCGGCGGCCGTGTCCCATTCGGAAGTCGGGCCGAGGCGCGGATAGACATCCAGTTCGCCTGCGGCGATCCGGCAGAATTTCAACGAGGAACCCAACGCCACCGGCAAGGTCCCGTCTTCGATCACCGCCATCAGCGCCTGCGTCCGTGGCGGCGGGCGCGAACGGCTGACCGCGATCCGCAACGGCGGCACGGCCGGCTTGCGGACCCTGAGTTCGCGCTCGCGAGCGCCATCCCGCAGACACGCGCCATGCGCCGATACCGCATGCCAGATTATCCCGGTGACCGGCGACTGGATGACGCCGAGAACCGGGACACCCTGGTCGATCAAGGCGATGTTGACGCTGAACTCGTCATTGCGGTTGACGAACTCGCGCGTTCCGTCCAGCGGGTCCACCAGCCAGTAGCGCGGCCAATACCGCCTGATCTCCCAAGGCGCCTGTACCCCCTCCTCGGACAGGACCGGCAGGTCCGGCGTCAGGCGTCGCAATGCATCCGCGATGACCCGCTGCGAAGCCAGATCGGCTGCGGTGACCGGGCTGGCATCGGATTTCCGTTCGACCTCGAACTCGCCCCGATAAACCGACATGATCGCCGTGCCCGCCTCGCAGGCGATGTCGATCACGGCCTCGCGCAACCCCGCCATCTCCATCATGGATGGTGTCCAAGCCATTCGCGGGCGATGAACAGCGCCGCCAGCGACCTGCCTTCCGAAAAGTCTTCGCGCAGCATCAGTTGGTCCAAACCGCGCAGTTTCCAGGGCACGACTTCCAGTTCCTCCGGCTCATCGCCGGGCAGTTTTTCCGGATACAGATCGCGCGCCACCACCAGCCAGGACTGATGTGTCATGTAGGTAGGCGCCAGCGTCATCGGACGCAGGACATCCAGACGTTTCGCACCCCGGCCGATTTCCTCCTTCAGTTCGCGATCGGCCGCCTGCACCGGGCTTTCGCCCGCATCGATGCGTCCCTTGACCAGGCCCAGTTCGTAGCGATGCATGCCCGCTGCGTATTCGCGCACCAGCAACACCGTCTCCGGGTCGAGCATCGGCACCACCACCACGGCGCCCCGCCCTGCGGTGGTCATCCGGTAATAGCGCCGCCGCTCGCCATTGCTGAACTCCAGATCCAGTTCTTCGAACTTGCGATCGCCGGGACCCTCGGGCCGTTCTTCGATCCGATGAATGATGGGAAGCTGTGTGCTCACGCAATGCTCCGGGGACAACGCGGGGATGAGGCCGATATCATGACGCAATCCATCAATCCATACTCGGTCCGAAATGCTAACAGACCCGCGCCGCGCCGCACTGGCCGAATCCTGGAAGGAACGCGGTCCGACCGTACCATGGCATCCCCATACCCGGATGTACGGATCGGACTTCATCTCCATCGGCGGCCGCTACACGGTCGGTGGCTATGACGGTGAGAACTCGCTCGGCGGTGCCAAAGGTGGCTACTGGCGCAACAGCCTGCGTCTGCCACTGCATCGGGCTTTCGTGCCGTATGCCGGCGTGGATGTGGGCCATATCGAGTCCGACCGCCGGCTCGGCGTCGAAGGAGGCACGCTCAGTGGCGCGCATATCGGCTTCCGCAGCGATGCGGCAGGCGCGATCACCTGGGACGCTTTCGTCGACTGGCCGATCGATGGGCCGCGCTGGTATCGGCAGCGGAGCGACGCGCGCGCGTATCGGTTGCGAGTGGCGTATCAGTTCTGAGCCATCCGCGTTTTAGACGGGCCGGTCTCAGGCAATTGAGTTTCAGGCAATCAGCCGCCGTTGTCATCAGTTTGCCTATGCCAGTACACGGGAAGATGCCAGATGGCGCGCGATCCGGCGCGCGCGGAAAAGCGGCGGGAACGCCTGGGCTGGGAGCCGGGCATCTTGGACAGGGATGGCAGCAAACACGGGCGGACCTATGAGCGGTGGGTAACAACGCAGGGGGGACCGTGTGGATGTTTCCCTGGCGATCACGAAGTAGATGTTGGGCCTTGATCTTTGAGGGCAGAGCCGGTATGGAAACACCAGACGGATGCGGTATGATCGGATTCCACAATGGACTATCGCACCGATCACCAGGGGACGTGTGCTGAGAGTGTGCAGGCAAGAACACAACGGGAATCGTGTCATGAGAGAGGGGGGTCATTCGGGGATGGAGCAGACCTCTGCATTGGGTCGTCGTCTGCGATCGCGGCTGAGCGTCACACTGGCCACGGCCTTGACGGTAGCGGTATTCGGCGGGCCGTGGTGTTCGTTCGCACAGGTGCGGTCAGCAGGCACGACCGGGACGCGGATGGATCAGGCGGGCAACGGCGTGCCGCTGGTGCAGATCGCCGCGCCGAACGGGCGCGGGGTTTCGCACAATCAATACCAGCAATTCAACGTCGATCCGTCGGGCCTGATCCTCAACAACAGTGCCGGCACGGTACAGAGCCAGTTGGGCGGTTATATCGAGGGCAACCCGAATCTGGGCGGTACGCCGGCGGGGATCATCC
>JAISFF010000074.1 GCA_031263725.1 Lysobacteraceae bacterium
ACTGGCACGCGATCATGAGCGATTGCCTGAAACGCTGATTGGATTTCATTTTGTGGTATTTACGCTGCTGATGCTCGGAAACGCCGTGACTCTTCTCCAAAGTTCATAACACGCTCTAGTGGTGACATCTGGTCCACGAACCGGAGGCATTCTTCTGTCACATCGGGGAATGCCTCCTTTTCCTGTCGGTCTTCGCGGTGTCCAGCGACGACGCCGGTCCCGCGCAAACGGGCCGATTTGCGTCCGCGCGCGGCGTCCGGACTCATGCCTATTCCTCATCTGCATATTCCGGTCGCTCATCTGTGCCCGCCGCAACCCCTTGTCTCGCGTGGAAGCCCCGTCGTCACTGGGTTTGCCGATGCCATGCCGGCACAAAAACGCCTTGACAGAAAAATTAAAGACCAGTTAATTCGCTCCATCGAAGCGTACAGCATCGGGTCCGCCACAGACGGACAGAGCGTCGTTCTTGTTCCTCACCAAGGTTTTCACCAAATGAATTTCAAACGCAATTCCCTGGCGCTGGCCATTGCCGTCAGCGCCATCGCGCCACAGGCCAATGCGCAGAACACGCCGGCTTCGGCCGCCGCCGCCACCGCGCTGGACACCGTCATCGTCACCGGCACCCGGGTCAGCAACCGCACAGTGGCCGAGTCCAGCTCGCCGATCGACATCATCACACCCGATGCACTGGAAGCCACCGGCACCACGGAGCTGGCGACCGCGCTGGCGCGCGCGCTGCCTTCGCTGAACTTCCCGCGCCCGGCGCTGACCGACGGCACCGGCTCGATCCGCCCCGCGCAACTACGTGGACTGTCGCCGGACCAGGTACTGGTATTGGTCAACGGCAAGCGCCGCCATACCTCCTCGCTGCTCAATCTCAACGGCACCGTCGGCCGCGGTTCGGCGCCAGTGGACCTGAACACCATTCCGGTCGCCGCGATCGCCCGTGTCGAAGTGCTGCGCGACGGCGCCTCGGCGCAGTATGGTTCCGATGCCATCGCCGGCGTCATCAACATCGTGCTCAAGGGCGCCGAACAGGGCGGCAGCCTGGAAACCGGCTACGGCCAGTATTCGGCCGGCGACGGCAAGAACTACCAGATCTCCGGCGATACCGGCCTGGATCTGGCCGCCGGCCGTGGCTTCCTGCATCTGGCCGCGCAGTTGAACCAGCAGGACAACACCAACCGCGCCCGTCCCTATGCCGGCGCGCCCGACCCGACCCAGCCGCGCGTCGGTCAGAAAGCGCAGATCATCGGCGATCCGCAAGTCGATTTCGGCGCGGTCTCGGCCAACGCCGAGTTCTCGATCAACGACGCGCTCACCGCCTACGCCTTCGGCATGGCCAGCAACCGCGACAGCACCGCCTACGCATTCTCGCGCGCGGCGGGCAATGCCAACAACATTCTCTCGATCTATCCGGACGGTTTCGTGCCGGAGATCAACAGCTATACCAAGGATCGCTCGCTGATCGCCGGCCTGCGCGGCGCATTCGGCCGGTGGGACTGGGACCTGAGCTACAACTACGGCTACAACCGCATCGACCTGTACACCCGCAATACGCTCAACGCCAGCCTGGGACCGGACTCGCCGACTGCGTTCTATGACGGCGCACTGGAAACCACGCAGAACATCGCCAATCTGGATCTGAGCACTTCGTTCGACTGGGGCCTGGCCGCGCCGGCGGTGTTCTCGTTCGGCGGCGAATTCCGCAACGAAAAATGGAACCAGTCGCCCGGCAATCCGGATTCCTACATCAAGGGAATTTATTCCGGCGGCGCCGGCGCACAGGGTTTCGGCGGCTTCTCGCCGAACAATGCCGGTCATTATTCGCGCGACAGCTATGCCTTCTACGCCGATCTGGAAACCAGTTTCAGCGACAAGTTCTCCACCGGTCTGGCCGCGCGCTACGAACACTTCGACGATTTCGGCAGCCAGTGGTCGGGCAAGTTCTCCGCACGCTACGCATTCAACGATGCGATCGCGCTGCGCGGCACCGTGGCCACCGGATTCCGCGCGCCATCGCTGGCGCAGCAGTACTACCAGTCGGTGACCACGACCTTCCTGCCCGGCAATCCGATTCCACAGGAAGCCGGCCTGTTCCCCGCCAACGGCACGGTCGCCCAGGCACTGGGATCGGAGAAGCTCAAGGCCGAGGAATCGCTGTCCTACAGCCTGGGCCTGGTATTGCAGCCCGTCGAAAATCTGTACGTCACCCTCGATGCGTACCAGATCGAGGTGGACGACCGCATCGTCCTGTCATCGAACATGAACAACGGCGTGCAATCCTTCCTGGAGAACCGCGGCATCTACGGCGTCACCACCGCGCGTTACTTCACCAACGCCGTCGATACCCGCACGCGCGGCGTGGACCTGGTCGGCACCTACCGCTTGGATCTGGCCAACAGCACGCTCAACCTGACCACCGGCTACAACTACACCAAGACCGAGATCATCCATGTCGCCGCCAACCCGGCGGAGCTGGAAAGCAACGGCCTGCAACTGGAACGCATCGACCGGATCGAGCGCGGCCGGATCGAACGCAGTTTTCCGCGCGACAAGTTCCTGATCAACGGCGTCTGGGATCTGCAGAACTGGTCGCTGGCGCTGGGCGCGGCTCGTTATGGCCAGTTCGTCGAGCGCAGCAGTCTGGGTCCGCAGCAGGACAAGACCTATGCCGCCCGATGGGTGGCGGATGCCTCGGCTACCTATCGCGTGGACGGCTGGAGCTTCACCCTGGGCGCGGACAACCTGTTCGATGCCTATCCGGAAAAGAGTCTCTTCAGCAACAGCAACAGCGGACAGCGCATCTACAGCAACTTGTCGCCATTCGGCTTCAACGGCGCCTATGTCTACGCCAGGATCGGCTACAGATGGTAAGACCTTCCCGGTCCGTTGCCGCTCGACAGCCATATCGGAACGCCCCGCATCGCGGGGCGTTTCGTTTTCGGCGCAATCGCGGCGTCGCATCGTACCGGGCCGCATGACCATGCGACCAGACGCTGTCATGCCGGAACGACAGCACGACGAAGATACGCAACGGAACGCGCTACCGACGCTGCGTCATCCTCCACGAACCGCGCAGGTCGTTCACGCCACCCGCCACAATCATTATTTCCCCTTGCATATCAACAGATTATGAGCAAATTATGAACTCGATCGACATTTCCACTTCCGCAAAACCCCATCAATACGTTATTTTCTCAACATTCCGCCATCGACATGAGAACGGGCCTATCCGGTCGGTCATTTCCTGATCTTCGCCAACGGTTTTCATTACGACTGCCGCGACGCCAGCGCGCCGCTTCACAGCCGTCAGGATTCGAACAAGCCGGGCTTCCGTTGTCGCGTCCTCCGTCATGGCGGCGTCTCATCCGTTTGCCTCAGGAGAACCGCACCGGCTCATGCATCACGATACCGACCTCATCAACATCATCGCCCTGGGCCTGGCCCTGGCGTTCGTGCTCGGCGCGATCGCCAACAAGCTGCGCCTTTCGCCCTTGGTCGGCTATCTGATTGCAGGCATCTGCGTCGGTCCTTACACCCCCGGTTTCGTCGGCGATCCGGAACTCGCCAACCAGTTGTCCGAACTGGGCGTGATGCTGCTGATGTTCGGCGTCGGCCTGCATTTCTCGCTGCAGGACCTGCTCGAAGTCAAAGCCATCGCCATACCTGGCGCGCTCGCCCAGATCGCCGCCGCGACATTGCTGGGCTGGGGCCTGGCCTGGCTGATGGGCTGGTCGCCGATCAACGGCTTCGTGTTCGGACTGGCCCTTTCGGTCGCCAGCACCGTGGTGCTGTTGCGGGCGATGGAAGAACGCCGCCTGCTGGAAACCAAGCGCGGCAAGATCGCGGTCGGCTGGCTGATCGTCGAGGACCTGGTCACCGTGGTCGCGCTGGTATTGCTGCCGGCGCTGGCCGAGGCGCTGCACTCCAGCGCTGGCGAAAGCACCCATTTCACCGGGATTCTCGCCACGCTCGGCTGGACCCTGGCCAAGGTCAGCCTGTTCGTCGCGGTGATGTTGCTGGTCGGTCGCCGCGTGATTCCGTGGACGCTGGAACGCGTCGCCGCTACCGGATCACGCGAGATGTTCACCCTGTCGGTGCTGGCCATCGCGCTAGGCGTGGCTTTCGGCTCGGCCAAGCTGTTCGGCGTGTCGTTCGCGCTGGGCGCTTTCTTCGCGGGGACCCTGCTCAACGAATCCGAGCTCAGCCAGAAAGCCGCCAACGATTCGCTGCCGCTGCGCGACGCGTTCGCGGTGCTGTTCTTCGTTTCGGTCGGCATGCTGTTCGATCCGCACATTCTGATCGAGCATCCCTTCATGGTGCTGGCCACCCTGCTGACCATCATCGTCGGCAAATCGGTAGCCGCCTTCTTCATCGTGCGCGCTTTTGGACATCCCATCGGCACCGCGCTGACCATCTCCGTCAGCCTGGCGCAGATCGGCGAGTTCTCCTTCATCCTGGCCGGCCTGGGCCTGGCACTGAACATGCTGCCGACCACCGCCCGCGACCTGATCCTGGCCAGCGCATTGCTGTCGATCATCGCCAACCCGTTCCTGTTCATCTGGCTGGACCGCTGGCTGGCCAAACACAAGCAAGCCGACCCGGCCATCGAGCCCCCTTCCGAGCTGCCGCCCGGCCCCGCGCTGGAAACGGGTGGCCACGCCATCATCATCGGATTCGGACAGGTCGGCTGCGAGCTGGCGCGGGTGTTGCGGGACCGTGGCGTGCCACTGGTAATCATCGACGACAACGAGGACAACGTGGCCCGCGCGCATGCGGCCGGCATTCCCGGCATCCGCGGCAGCGCGACATCGGACAAAGTGCTGGCCGAAGCGCACCCGGAGACCGCCAAGATCGCAATTCTGGTCATTCCGCAGCCGATCGAGGCCGGCGAGACGTTGTCCAAGCTGCGCGCGATGAATCCCGCCCTGACCCTGCTGGCGCGCGCCGACAGCGATGCCGAGGTGAAATACCTGCTGCGGCATGGCGCCGACGGCACCGTGGTGGCCGAACGCGAACTGGCCTACTCGCTGGCGGAAATGGTCATGGCCACACCGCCGTTCCGGAAGCCCGCGAAAACAGCCGATGCCGCTGCCGGATCAGAGCCGCTGCCGGCAACGGGCATCATGACGGGCGGCCAGGCCACCCTCGACGACTTGCCTGGCACCACCGCGGAGACCGGGAACGATACAGCGCCGGCAGCGTCCACGACGGCATCGGAATCCACGGAATACGCCATCGAAACATCGACGGATACCGCTGCCGAATACGATGCGGCGATCACGCCCCTGCGCCGGGAAGCCTTCTCCCGGGACGATAGCGACGCGTAAGCTCCCCCGTCAAGTAGAGACTTCAAAAGTAGAACTTCCAGCGACTTGTTGGCGGTGTTCGACGGGGGTGAGGTCGCCGAGCGCATCGTGGGGGCGTTGTTCGTTGTATTCGATCATCCACCAGTGCGCGGCCTCGCGCACGTCGTCCAGGCGCAGGAACAGGTGTGGGTCGAGCACTTCCTCGCCGAAGGTGCGGTTGAAACGCTCAATACAGGCGTTCGGGTTCGGCTTGCCCGGCTGGATGTACCGGAGGGCCATGCCATTGGCCTTGGCCCACTGCACGAAGGCCTCACCCAGAAACTCCAGCCCGTTGTCGGTGCGCAGTACTTGCGGCAGGCTGCCGTGGTCGCGGCGCAACTGCTCGAAGACACGCACCAGACGGGCCGAGGTCAAGGACGTGTCGATCTCGATGTGCAGCACCTCAGCGCCGCGATCACTTCAGCGTCGCGTACCGTCCAGTCCAGCGGCGGCCGATACCAGGCCACCGACGACAATCCCGCGCACTGGCAGGACCGAGGCAAGGGGCGTGCATGCACCTGCATCAGATACCGCACCGCCTCGCACTTCCGCGCCGGCCCTACAGTTTTTTTGCGATCAGGTCCTTCATCGCCGCGTTGT
>JAISFF010000080.1 GCA_031263725.1 Lysobacteraceae bacterium
TGCAGCGTATCGCCCTGCACCGCGCCATCCACGCGCACGACATGGCCGCGCAACTCCGCCGCGCCTTCGCTGAGCGTTTGTCCGCTCTGCGTCAACGCACCGCTGCTGATCGCCTGCAACTGCCAGCCCGCGTAATTCGTGCCGCCTAGCGCGATCTGCGCCCCTTCCACCGTCAGCCGGCCTTCGGCCGAGGTCGTGCCACTCAGTTCCACCGTGCCTTGCCCGGCGATCCGCGCATCGCCGGCCGCCGCCGTGCGACCGCTCAAGCGGATGTCGCCGGCGCTGGTCAGCACGAAATCGCCGCCCTGCGCCACCAGCGCCCCGGCGCTGCGCACGCCGACGCCGGCCTCGGTGCCGACCAGACGGATCTTCTGCGCATACATGCCGCCCAGACCGGCCACGTCCAGACTGAACTGTGGCGCCTCGCCTTCGCCCTGAATCGCTCGCGCCGACAGATCGGCATGACCGACTTCGTTGGCGCCGGTCACGATATTCAGTTTGTTGGCCCACAGGCCCGCATTGATCTCGACCGCCCGCGCCAGCAGATCGATGCGACCGGTGCCGCTGCCGTCCAGGCCCTGGCCCTGTACCGTGATCCGGCCGCGACTGACCCGGAACGCCGACAGACTGCCGTCGCCACCGAACACCGGCGTGCCGGTGGTCAACACGCCACGTGAGGTGTTGATGAAGCCGCAACCCTCGCAGGTGATGCCGTTCGGGTTGGCCACGATCACCTCGGCGCGCGGGCCCGCCACTTCCAGATAGCCGCGCAACTGGCTGGGCTGCAGCGAGGTCACTTCGTTGAGGATGATCCCTGCTGGTGTACCGCCCAGGTTCGGATTGCCCTCGATATAGCCGCCCAACTGGCTCCGCACCGTGCCAGCGCTGTTGTTGAGGATCAGGCCCGACGGATCGACGTTGAATTGCTGGTATTGATTATGCGAAACCCCACGCCCGTTCGGTGCGGCGATCTGCACCACCGGCACGCCGTTGCCGGCACGATCCATTTGCGTCCCGGTCGTGCCCGCCGGCAGCACCTGCGCGAACGAGCACCACGGTCCGCCGAAGGTGAAGGTCAGCAGAGCACAAGCCAGCGCAACTCCCATTCCACGACGGATGCCGCGCCTATCCACGTTTGAACCTCGTGACTCGGCCGTGATCGACATGATTCCCCTCTTACCCCGGTGTAATGGAATACACAATTAGTCAGTGTGTACAATACCCGCACACAAGCAATTCCCGCTCTTTGGCGGATGCAATTCCCTGCCACCCGTCAAAAGATGCGCTATACATGTATGGAAGCTTAACGAAATTGCTCGATAGGCGGTATCAGGCTCACAGCGAAATGCATGTAGGAAATTACCTACATGAGCGGGAATCGGTCCACTCATCAGGGACCTCGACATTCACTCCCTTGGAACCCAACCCGCACTGATAACAAGCATTCCGCTATGCCATCGTCAGTGGACGTACCGAGAAAAATCCGGCCAACGACCTGCGCGGCGCATTGCCTCCCATGAAAACGAACCACTACGCCGCAATTACCGATCCCAAGGCCAGGATAGCTTTCATCCCTCCAGTCCCGTCCCGGCTCACCGTGCCGGTAATCGAGAATGAGCCGGTCTTCTTCGACCCGTATTCGGATGGAGACGATCACCTCTCCGTTGCATGTCCATTGCCAGCCGCCGCGATAACCCGGCATCAATTCGCCCGCGCGCGCCAATCAGCGCACGTCCAGCCGCCGATAGTCTTCCACGGTGTCCTTTGCGTCATAGCGCCATCTGTTGCCACTATCCATTCTGCCCATCGTTTTCCACCGAAATCATTTGGGAAATTCACATCTCTGTTTTTCTTCACTGGATCAAGTGGGATTCACATACATATGAGAAGACATGGCAGGGTGGGTCAAAAGTTCAGGGGCTTTTCCATCTAGACCGCGCACTCCAAGCATTTTTTCATGCGCGCGAATTGGAGTTAGGGGAGGTAAATTCCCACCTCATCCCGCTTTATCCCGGCTCTTTCCGATACCCATTACCTTTTGATTTCTTTTCCCGGTAAAAAATCTCCATTGGCCCCATGCCGCTGGCGGAATGCCCTGCGCCATCGCTTCATGGCTCGCCACGGCGCGCAGGTAAGCTCGCAGCACGTCATCCGTGTGACCATGACAGGCAATGGCATCCTCATCGGTCAGGCTGCGGGCGCAAGCGTCCTTCTAGCGGCTGTCGCTTGTTCGGCGAATGATCGGGATCGCGCCGGTGGCTCTTTTCAGCGATTCCGGATCCGCTCGATCAGCGCCCGCGTCACCGGATCTTCCACCTGCGCGGCCGGATCGCCGAGTACCGGCAGCAGCCTGTTGGCGACCTGCTTGCCCAATTCCACGCCGAACTGGTCGAATGCATTGATTCCCCACAGCACCGATTGCACATAGACGCTGTGCTCGTACAGCGCCAGCAGCATGCCGAGCGAATACGGATCCAGCCGATCGAGCAACAGAAGCGTGCTGGGCCGCCCGCCCGGATAGAAGCGGTGCGGATCCTCGCTGGGCTGTCCGTTGGCGAGCGCTTCCGTCTGCGCCAGCAGGTTCGCCAACAGCGCCCGATGATTTTCGGGATATGGGTCATCGCCTCGTATCACACCGATGAAATCGGCCGGCACGATGCTGCTGCCTTGATGCAGCGCCTGGAAGAAGCTGTGCTGCACATCGGTACCCGCTCCGCCCCACCAGACCGGCACCGTATCGGCCTGGATCGGACTGCCATTCGTCTCGACCCGCTTGCCCAGGCTTTCCATCACCAGTTGCTGCAGATAGGCCGGCAGCAACGCCAGGCGCTGGTCATAACTCATCACGGCCTGCGATCCCAGCCCTAGCCCATTGCGATTCCAGATCGCGGTCAACGCATGCCGCACGGCGAGGTTATCCGCCAATGGAGCACGCAGAACATGAACATCGATCCCGGCCGCTCCCGCCAACAACTGCTCGAAGCCTTCGTTGCCGATCGCCAGCGCGATCGGAAAACCGGTCGCCGACCAAAGCGAATAACGACCCCCTACCCAGTCCCAGATCGGCAGCATCCGTTCCGGCGCGATGGCGAAAGCAGCGGCAGCCTTGTCCGGGTTCGCGCTCACGGCATACAGCCGTTCGCTGTCACCCAGCCAGTCGCGGACGATCCTGCCGTTGAAAAGCGTTTCCTGGGTACTGAAAGTCTTGGATATCAGGATGACCGCCGTACGCCGCGAGTCCAATGCCGCCAGGGTCCGCGCGGCGGCGGCGCCATCCACATTGGAAATGAAGTGCACCCGGAACCGCCTGGGTATCGGGGCGCGCAGTGCATCCACCACCAGCCTCGGTCCCAGATCCGAACCGCCAATGCCGATACTGACGATGTCGGTCACATCGCTGGCTTCCAGCACTTCGGCCAGGCGGTACATGCGTTGCCTGGCCGTCCGTGAATCCCGGTGCGCCTGCTGCGCCGCCGGTGCCGAGGACAAATCGCTGCGCAATGCCGTGTGCAGCGCGGCGCGATCCTCTGTCACATTGATTCGCTCCCCGTCGAACAATCGCCGAAAAGCCGCCGGCACATCAGCAGCGTCCGCCAATGCCAGCAGGTCCGCCCAGGCCTGGCGGTCATAGGTCTGCCGACCAAAGTTCACGTACAGGGGGCCGACCCCGGAAGCGAAATCCTGCGCGCGCGCCGCATCTTCCTGCAGCAACCGGGCGATTCCCTTGCCACGCAGCCTCGCCGCGTGGTTCTTCAAGAGATCGAACCTGGCCGCGCGGCTCATGCGGGCTGTATTGGAATCGAATGATTGGTGTGGGTGACCCGGTTCTGGCCGTCCACATACACCAGCGTGGGCTTGAACGATTCGGCCTCGGCCTCGCTGAATCCGGCATAGGCGCAGATGATGATCAGATCTCCGACCTGCACCATCCTGGCCGCGGCTCCGTTGAGCGATATGACGCCGCTACCCTCCTCGGCCCGGATCACATAGGTGGAAAATCGCTGTCCATTGTTGATGTCGTAGATGTGCACCTGCTCGTATTCGCGGAGGCCGCTGGCTTTCAGCAACAGGCCATCGATCGCGATCGAGCCCTCGTAGTTGAGCTCGGCAAGCGTGACCGTGGCGCGGTGGATCTTGGCTTTCAGAAGACTTAGCTGCATGACATGAGAATTCGAGAATGAGAACAGTAGGGAGGACTCCCGTTCATCGCCTTCAGGCATCGGACCGGCGACCTCGACCGGATTGCATCCGGATGGAAGCCGGGAACACATGCCCCTGGCTGTTTTATAGATGGCGGTCTATCGGACAGGAGACAAGTTTATCAAGACCAATGGAAACGAAACGCTGTCTTGTTCAGAACTCCAGATTGTCGATCAACCTCGTGCTGTCCAGCTTCGCCGCGATCAAGGCCATCAGAGACCCGGAACCACCGGCATCGGGCAGCGCCAGGCTGGGCTGACGTAAAACGGCATAATCGACGACAAAGCCAGCATTTCGCAGACGTTGGCTTGCGTTCCCTTCGATTTCCGCTATCTCCACACCGTCGATCCTGGCCTCGCGCATGGCTTGCAGCGTTCTGTACATCTCCACTGCGCGAACGCGCGCGTCCGCGGAAAGGTACTGATTGCGGGAACTCATCGCCAGGCCGTCCGCCTCGCGCACGATGTCTCCGGCCAGTATTTCGACCGGGAACGCCATGTCCTGGACCATCTGCCGGATGACGGCCAATTGTTGGTAGTCCTTGCGGCCGAACGCAGCCGCATCCGGCTGTACCTGATTGAACAACCGCGAAACCACGGTGCAGACACCGTCGAAATGTCCCGGTCGCGATTCTCCTTCCAGGGTCTCGCCAACCCCGGGCGCATGCATTCGCATCGCTTTCTCGATGCCCAATGGATACATGGCCGCCACGGAAGGCAACCAAGCCACATCGCAACCCGCCTGATCCAGCCCGGCGATGTCGGCATCCGGCGTACGCGGATAGCGGCTGAAATCCTCGTTGGGACCAAACTGGGTTGGATTGACGAAGATACTGGCCACCACGCGATCCGCACGCTCGCGCACCCGTTCGACCAGCGAAAAATGGCCGGCATGCAGATTGCCCATCGTCGGTACCAGACCGACGCGCAGACCTTCGCGTTTCCAGCCGGCCACGAGCGCGCGCAGGCGCGGCAATTCAGTGACTGATTCGATCATCCCCGCATCTTCCCGAAACCATTTCGCATCTGGCCGAAGAAGAAACCCGCATACCCTGGAGGACGACACATAAAACAAAGCCATGAGTGCCATCGCACCATTGGATATCTCCACGCACAGGGGATGCCAAGTCTATCGACATGACCTGCCGCATACAGTGTCCAGATAGACAGTTTTCACCGGCCCGCGGCCCGGTACCTTACTGATAGGCGTGTTCCGCATCCGGGAAACTGCCATTCCGCACCGCTTCGACATAGGCGCGGACCGCACCGGCCACTGATCCGCCTTCGGCCAGGAAATCCTTGACGAAACGCGGGCGCCGATGTCCGCTGTCCAGACCGAGGAAATCGTGCAATACCAGCACCTGTCCATCGCAATCCGGACCCGCGCCGATGCCGATGGTCGGCACGGATACCGCCTCGGTGATCCGTTTGCCAAGCACCGAAGGCATGCATTCGAGGACGATCATCGCCGCGCCGGCTTCGGCCGCCGCCTGGGCATCGGCCACCAGCTTGGCCGCCGCCGCCTCTTCCCGGCCCTGGATCTTGAATCCCCCGATGGTCAATACCGACTGCGGCGTCAGACCCAGATGGGAACAGACCGGAATATCACGTTCGGTCAGGTAGCGAATCACGTCCAGCTTGTATCCGGCTCCTTCCAGCTTGACCATCCGCGCCCCGGCGCGCAGCAGGCGCGTTGCCGCATCCAATGCGCGTTCCGGCGTCGCATCGGACTGGAACGGAAGGTCGGCGATCAGCAACGCCCTTTTCAGCACCCGCGCCACGATCTCCGTGTGGTAGACCATGTTGTCCACCGTCACCGGCAAGGTGGAGTCATGCCCTTGGACCACCATGCCCAGCGAATCGCCGATCAGGACGGTATCGATGCCGTTCTGATCCAGCGTGCGCGCGAAACCGGCATCGTAGACCGTCAGCATGGTCAGCTTGCGACCATTGCGCTTGGCTTCGGCCAGTGCCGGGATGGTCCACGGCTTCTCGTCGGCATGAGTGCTCATGAGGGAACGTCACCGCTAGTGAATAAGGCGGGCATTATCCACCCAATGGGATCACCGTGTCCGTATTCAGCGTGCGCAATATCGCACCCACTGTTCCAATCCCGGGAATCACCGCTTCAGGCGCGATCTCCGCCAGCGGCACCAGCGCGAAGGCGCGCTGGTGCAGATATGGATGCGGGACACGCAACTCCGGCAGATCAATCGACTGCTCCGCGTACAGCAGCAAATCCAGGTCCAGCGTGCGCGGTCCCCAGTGCACGGCGGCTTCGCGCCGACGGCCGGAACGGCGCTCCAGCTCCAGCAATTCCTTCAGCAGCTCCGATGGAGACAATGCGGTACGCAGTTCGGCCACCGCATTGACGAACTCCGGCTGATCCTCGTTGCCCCAGGCCGCCGTGCGGTACAGGCGCGAAACCCGAAGCAAGGAGGTACGCGGCAGCTCAGCCAGCGCGACGGCGGAGGAACGCACCATGGCGGCGGCATCCCCCAGATTGGCGCCCAGACCGACATAGGCCGGAACCGGCGAGGTCATTCCGGCTCGACGGTCAACACGAGGCGGCGCCGGCGCCGACCGGAACCGCCATTGTTGTTGTCCGATTCCGGGCTGGCCTCTTCGACCGGCTTGTTCAGTATTTCATGCCAGAACACGACATCTTCCGCCTGATCGTTGGACGCCACCTGCCGCAGCAACAGGAAATCGTAGGCCGCCCGGATTCTGGGGTTGCCCGCGAGCCGATGAACGCGCTTGCGCTGCCGGCCCGAGAACCGCGACTGCAGCAGCCATATCTCCTGCATCGGCAAAGAGAACCGGCGCGGCAAGGCGATGGTCTGCAACTGGTTCAAGGTCACCCGGTCGGCAGCACGGCGCTGCGCTTCCTCCGGCGACATTCCCTGCGCCTGCAATGTCGCCAGAGCGTGGCAATAAGCCGGCCACAGCAGCAAGGCAAACAGGAACGCGGGGGAAACCGGTTCCGCCGCCGCGATGCGCGCATCGGTGCTGCGCATTCCCTCGATCAGGATGCTACGCAAGGCGCCCGTGCGATTGGCGCGCAACGAGAAGGCCACCTGCGGCAGCAGGCTATCCAGCAGCCCCAGGCGTTCCAAACCTTCGAAACTGGCGACCGCATGGCCGGACAGGAACAGTTTCAGCATTTCCTCGAACAACCGCGCCGGCGCCGCCTCCGACAACAAGGGCGCCAGCCGCGGTATGGGCCCGGCCGTGGCCGCATCGATGGTGAAACCGAGCTTGGCCGAAAGACGCACCGCGCGCAGCATTCTTACCGGATCTTCCCGATAGCGCTGCTCCGGGTCGCCGATCAGCCGCAATACCCTGCCCTGCACGTCTTCGAATCCGCCGACATAATCGCGGACCGAAAAATCCTCGACGGTGTAATACAGCGCATTGGCGGTGAAGTCGCGGCGCATGGCATCGTCTTCGATGTTGCCGTATACGTTGTCCCGCACCAGCATTCCGCCGTCATGCACCTTGCGGTCGCCGCTGCCATCGTCGTCGTTGGCGCGGAATGTGGCCACTTCGATGATTTCCCGGCCGAAAACCACATGCGCCAGGCGGAACCGCCGCCCGATCAGACGGCAATTGCGAAACAGTTGCTTGACCTGCTCGGGCGTGGCGCTAGTGGCCACGTCGAAATCCTTCGGCTTGCGGCCGAGCAGCAGATCACGCACGGCACCGCCCACCAGGCAGGCGGCAAATCCCGCCTCCTGCAGCCGATAAAGCACCCGCAGCGTATTGACGCTGATGTCCTTGCGGGAGATGGGATGTTGGTCGCGCGGGATGATGCGCAAGGAAACGGGCGAGTTGATGAGTGCGGTCCGCATCTGGGTTGAAATTACCGGATTGCCGGCGGGTGATCGTATGAATATACTGATGCGCTTGCTTCGATGCCAGCTTTCCGCTCCCTTCGTCTAGTGGTCAGGACGTGGCCCTCTCAAGGCTAAAACAGGGGTTCGAGTCCCCTAGGGAGCGCCATTGAGGCATTGTGCCTATCCCGACCGCACCCGGCGGACTCCGGTCAACGAGTACCGGAGTTGTATCCCGTTCCGGTCTACTCGAAAACAGCCCTATGCGGCCTGGATCGGCTTTTTTGCCGTCTTCAGGGGGCTTGCCGCGCTTTCGCAGCTCCAGATTATCGAATTGATCTGGATCGGAGCAGCGAACTGTCGTCTGGATTAAAATCGGCCCCGAATCACACCAACTCTGAGGATCTGGATACCGTCATGCCGTTCGTCGTCACCGAAAACTGCATCAGGTGCAAATACACCGACTGTGTGGAAGTCTGCCCGGTGGACTGCTTCCATGAAGGCCCCAACTTCTTGGTCATCGATCCGGATGAATGCATCGACTGCACCTTGTGCGAACCGGAGTGTCCCGCCAAGGCGATCTTCCCGGAAGATGACGTTCCTGCCGGCCAGGAGCGCTATATCGCGCTGAACGCCGAACTCACCAAGATCTGGCCCGTCATCAACGTGCGCAAGGACCCGCTGCCGGAGGCCGCCGAGTGGGACGGCAAGACCGACAAGCTGCAGTATCTGGAACGCTGATCCCGAACACCGGCCTGATCCCGTTCGAAGCGGGACTGCGTCAGGTACGGATTCACCAGCAACGGAAAGGGCGCCCGCAAGGCGCCCTTTTCTTATCGATGACGCGCTCCGGTTACGGCGTCACGGCCGACTTCAGCGCGGCAAGCAATTGCGTGGAAGCCGCATCGGTGGCGGGCAGGCCTCGCGGATCCAGCGCCGAGACATAAGCGCCAGCGTCCACCGAGCTTATGCGGATCAGGAAACTGCTGTCCTGATAGGTCACATCGTAGGAACCCAGCAACTGCACGCTGCTGGTGATGGTGACGCCGTCGATTGCCGCCAGCGCGGTTCCGACCTTCGTATAGACCTCGTCCCGATCACCGGCAACGGTGAAGCCACCGCCGGCCGGAACACTGGCCCCGCCTGCGGAGGCCCGGGGCGGAAGCGCGGCCGGACGTTCAGCGGCCGGTGCGCCGGCTGCCTGCGGCAACGCCATCGCCGATGAGGTATCCGGCAGATTCAGATCCGGCGGCACTTCCAGCGGGCGCATGTCGGGGCTGAGCGCGTAGTCGCCTTTGACCCCCTTGTGGAACCAAGAGCAGCCACTGGCAACACTGACCACCACCATTGCCAATAAAGCCGCGGACAGTACCCGGCCAACGGAAACAGACTGAGACATCGACGAATCTCCCGAAAAAATCTTGGTAATCAAACCGCAGTTACTCTTTCACGGCCACATTGTCCTTCCAACGCCAACGCGATGCCCGCCAGTCTGTCCGCTTCCGCCGCATGGACGGACGACAGCGGCAACAGTGGCAACCGCAGGCCGCGACCGATACGCCTTCTCTGCAGCAGCGCCTTGACCGGGATGGGATTGGGCTCGATGCCGCAGAAATCGTGGAACTCGTGCAACTGTGAATTCAGCGCACGCGCCTCGTCCTGCCTGCCTGCCCGGATCAGGTCGTACAGATGCCTGAAAGCGGCCGGCAGCGCATTCGACGCCACCGAAATCAGGCCATCGGCTCCAGCCTGCATGGCCCGCATCGCGGTACCATCGTCACCGCTGAGAACGGAGAACCCGTCGCGCCGCAACGGCAGCAGCGCATTCATGCGCTCGGCGTCGTTGCGGGCCTCCTTGACGCCCACGATCCCCGGATCGCCCGCCAGCGCCACCACGGTCTCCGGCAACAGATCGCAGCCGGTGCGGCTCGGCACGTTGTACACGACTATCGGCAATCCGCCCTGTTCGACCGTGGCGCGGTAATGGGCGATCAGGCCCGCCTGGGTCGGGCGCACATAGGGGGGCGTCACCACCAATGCGACATCGGCACCGGCGGCGGCGGCGCGGCGCGTCTGGGCGATCGTCTTGGCGGTACCCGATTCGCCGGTACCCGCCAGGACGGGAACCTTCCCCGCCACCCGTTTGACCGCGATTCGCAGCAGCGAACTGTATTCCTCGTCCTCGAGCATGGCGGCTTCGCCGGTGGAACCGGCAACGACCACGCCATGCACGCCGCTTTCCAGTTGCCAGTCCACCAGCCTACCCCAGGCGTCAAGATCCAGTTCGCCCGTTTCAGTGAATGGTGTGGCCAGCGCAGTGATGATGCCTGTCAGTTGCAAGGGGGGATGCTCTTGATGAAGGTTTCGTCGAAATCCGACCGAATCGTCCGGGCGATCTTATCAAACTGTGCGATATTACTTGGGTTACTTGCAGCGCGAAAGCTTGGCCAAGTATGCTGGCTGCACCGCGAGACCGCTACCCGGTCGCCATTCAGACTTTTATTGCAATGCCGGATCCTTCTTCAGTCGATCTTTCCACCTCCCGGCCAGCGCCGAACGAAAACCTTCTCCTGATCAACGCCTACACCACGCATCCCGCATCGCCGCTGCTGGCGGTGACCCGGCGTATTGCCGAGAGCGGATGCAACCTGGTCGATACCCGCCTGGCCACCGTGGGTCAGGATGTCTCCATGACGGCCCTGGCAGTCGGGCCTTGGGATGCCGTGGCCAAGCTGGAGACCATGCTCAGCCGGCTCGAGCGCGAGGAAGGGCTGAAGCTCGCCTGGTACCGGACCGAGCCCAAGCAGATCCAGTCGAACCTGTTGCCCTATATCGTCGAAGTGATCGCCGCCGACAAACCCGGCCTGCTGTTCCAACTGGCCGATTTCTTCGATCAGCAAGGCATCACCATCGAAAACCTGCAAAGCAACCGCTACCGTGCGATGCAGACTGGCGCCGAGCTGTTTTCGGCGCAAATCACCATCGGCGTCCCCGCCAGCATGCACATCGCCGCGCTGCGCGACGACTTCCTGGAATTTTGCGACCATTTGAACCTGGATGCGATCATGGATCCGATGAAATTCTGACCCCGGTCCGCCGGCTACTTCCCCGTGGATCGCCCAAGCGGCCGCATCGGACGGACGGCAGAGACCCCTTCAACTTTCCACAGGCGCTTTCCCATGATTCCGGACGGCATTCTCGACAACACCGTTCTGTCCCTGCCGCTACCGCTGTCGGGCGCAGAGACCGATTCGGCAACCCTGGCCGACTTCGCCGGCCACTGGCTGGCGCTGTATTTCTATCCCAAGGACAACACCTCCGGCTGCACCACCGAAGGTGTGGACTTCAATGCGCTGCTGCCCCGGTTCAAACGGCTGGATGCGGCCGTATTGGGTTGCTCGCGCGATTCGATCAAGTCCCATGACAGCTTCCGTGCCAAGCAGGGCTTCAAGTTCCCCTTGGTCAGCGACCCGGAGGAATCCCTCTGCCGCGCCTTCGACGTGATCAAGGAGAAGAGCATGTATGGCCGCAAGGTGATGGGCATCGAACGCAGCACCTTCCTCATCGCCCCGGACAGCCGCATCGTCCAGAGCTGGCGCAAGGTCAAGGTGCCGGGCCATGCCGAAGCGGTGCTCGAGGCTCTGCGCACGGCACGCAGGCCCTGACATCACCACCGCACCACCCGGCCCCAGACTCCGCGTTGTCCCACCTGCCAGGAATCCCGATGACCCGAAGCAAGCGCATCTACGTATTGGATACCAACGTGCTGATGCACGACCCCAGCGCTCTGTTCAAATTCGAAGAACACGATGTCTTCCTGCCGATGCAGGTGATCGAGGAATTGGACAACGCCAAGAAAGGCACATCGGAAGTCGCCCGCAACGCGCGTCAGGTCAGCCGCTTCCTCAACGAACTGATCGAAGGCATCGATGCTGGAAAGATCGAATCCGGCATCCCGCTGACCCATCCGCAGGGATTGCGCCTGCGCGGGACCGCCAGCATCGGCAAGCTGTTCTTCCAGACCAAGGCGTCGGCGCCCAGCCGCACTTTCGGCAGCGTCGCCCCGGACAACAAGATTCTGGCCGCGGTCATGTCGCTGTCCGAGGAGCATCCGAAAACCCCGGCCGTCCTGGTTTCCAAGGACATCAATCTGCGCATCAAGGCGGCAATCAGCGGCCTGCCGGCAGAGGACTACGAAAACGATCGCGCGCTGGACGATTTCAGCCTGCTCTACACCGGCGTGCTGGAACTGCCGGAAAACTTCTGGAGCCTGCACGAGAAGGACCTCGCATCCTGGACCGACAAGAGCGGCCACACCAGTTACGAGGTCGCGCGGCGCGACGACGAAGACTGGTTCCCGAACCAGTTCCTCTATCTCCCCGGCGAGGACGAAGTGGAGCTGCGCGTCGCCAATCTGGAGAACGACAAGGCCCGCCTGACCCTGGTGGACGATTATCGGCACGGACAGCGTGCCATCTGGGGCATCACCGCGCGCAACCGCGAGCAGAATTTCGCTCTAAACGCGCTGATGGATCCGGATATCGATTTCGTCACCCTGCTCGGTACCGCCGGCACCGGCAAGACGCTGCTGACCTTGGCCGCCGGCCTCGCCCAGACGATGGATCAGCAACGCTACCGCGAGATCATCATGACCCGCGTAACGATCAACGTCGGCGAAGACATCGGCTTCCTGCCCGGTACCGAGGAGGAAAAGATGACGCCCTGGATGGGCGCGCTGACCGACAACCTGGAAGTGCTGACCGCCAACCAGGAGGGCGGCGCCTGGGGGCGCGCGGCCACCAACGACCTGCTGGCTTCGCGCATCAAGATCCGCTCACTGAACTTCATGCGCGGGCGTACCTTCCTCAGCCGCTACCTGATTCTCGACGAAGCTCAGAATCTGACGCCGAAACAGATGAAGACGTTGATCACTCGTGCCGGCCCCGGTACCAAGATCGTCTGTCTCGGCAACGTCGAACAGATCGACACCCCCTACCTGACCGAAACCACATCCGGCCTGACCTACGCGGTGGACCGCTTCAAGAACTGGCCGCACAGCGCACATGTCACTCTGCGCCGCGGCGAACGTTCGCGGCTGGCCGACCATGCGTCGGAGGTCCTGTAGACAACCTTGGCCGAGCAGCTTCCAACCTGGGTATGGATAGGCGCGGGCACGTTGGCCAGTATCGCAGGCATGGTCAATGTGATCGGCTACCAGGGTTTCGAGCATCAGGCACTGACCCATCTGACCGGAATCACCAGCCAACTGGGCATCGCCATCATCGGTGCCCAGGGCAAAGCCAGCTGGCATCTGCTCGGAATACTGGCGGCTTTCACATTCGGCGCCATGCTCAGCGGCGTCATCATCCAGAACAGCACCCTACGGCTGGGACGCCGTTATGGCGTCGCGCTGACGCTGGAATCGATCCTGCTGTTCGCCTCGATCCCGCTGTTCAAGCAACACCAGATCTACGGCGCCCTGCTGGCCGCCACCGCCTGCGGCCTGCAGAATGCGCTGGCAACGACCTATAGCGGCGCGGCGGTCCGGTCCTCGCACCTGACCGGGATGTTCACCGACCTGGGCATCGGCCTGGGTCATACGCTCCGCGGCATGCCGATACCCAAGCGACGCATTCTGCTCAGTGTCTTCATCATCACCGGCTTTTTCTTTGGCGGCATATTCGGCGCATTGCTGTTCCGGCGCCTGGGTTACGACGCATTGCTGATCCCCGCCGCGCTGACGGGATTGACCGGCATCGGCTATACCGCTTTCCAGCAATGGATCATTCGCAAATCGAAAAACATGGAATGAACCGGCGCGCGCGCCGCCGCTCCTGATCGACATCGGCCAGACGGTATCGCCGCCGGCGACGGAAAAATGATGGATACTCATGCTCCCCATGGGCAATCACGTTCGGGCATGTCCGTTCCCTCCGTTGTTTCCGCATTGACCATTGCCGGTTCCGATTCAGGCGGAGGCGCCGGCATCCAGGCCGATCTGAAAGCCTTCGCCGCACATCGCGTGCATGGCCTGTCGGCCATCGCCGCACTCACCGCGCAGCACACCCGGGGCGTCAGCGCCGTTCACGTCCCGCCCACCGCATTCCTGCAGGCGCAGATCGATGCCTGCTTCGAGGATTTCCGGATCGGTGCGGTGAAGCTGGGCATGCTTGCCAACGCACAAGTGATCCATGTGGTGGCTGATGCCCTCGAACATTACCACCCACCGGTGGTGATACTGGATCCGGTCATGGTGGCGACCAGTGGCGCCAAACTCCTCGAAGACGAAGCGCTGGAAGCGCTGCGGACACGACTGATCCCGCTGTCCAGCCTGCTGACACCCAATATCCCGGAAGCCGAATTGCTGCTCGGCCACGGGATTCCCGATACGGCCGCGGCAAACGAAGCCACGGATGAACTGCTGTCGCTCGGTACCCGCGCCGTTCTGCTGAAAGGTGGCCATCTGTTCGATGGCGACACGGTGGTCGATCGCTTTGCCGACGCCAAAGGAACAAAGGCCGAGTTTTCGCACCACCGGTTGCCGTTGGATGCGCACGGGACAGGCTGCACACTGGCATCGGCCATCGCCGCCCAATCCTGCCTCGGTCAGGAACCAGTGGCGGCATGCGAAGCCGGTGTCGAATATGTCGCCCGTGCGCTCGCCCTGGGCTATCGTCCCGGCCACGGCGATGTCCTGGTACTGGGCCACTTTGGTGCCATAGCGCCTGCATGAACCACGCGAGCGCCACGGTCATTCACCCGGGACGAGCGAATCCCGGCCATCCAATGACATGGCAGTGTTTCAGCTTGTATTCGCCGCGCCATGCCATAGACTGAATAATCGTTTGAAATATATACATTTTTTACTCGCAATTCCGATCAGGCCGGGGGAATCCGCATTCCCGCCTGTGGTGTCCGTGTCAGCCTGAATTTCGGGCCGAGACACCACCAATGACACCAATGCATTGACGCACCAGGAAGCATTGGGCATAATCCCGCTTCTTTCACGCGCCCGTAGCTCAGCTGGATAGAGTACCTGGCTACGAACCAGGCGGTCGGGAGTTCGAATCTCTCCGGGCGCGCCATTTACAAAGGCCGATGGTTACCCATCGGCCTTTGTTTCTACACGGACCGGGCCATACCTCATTGCGGTTGGTTCCACCACACAGGCCATGCTTGCAACGGACTGGCGAACATCAATAAACCTTCCACTCGCCAGCTCACCTCACTTTACCCTTTTGGGAACGGAGCTACTATCCAGCGAGAAACGACCCTTCTCATATGCATGGAGGGCAGTTGGAACGTGAAGACGCGACAGCCGCCAACAGCGGCATACAACAAAAAAGCCCATGAGATCATGGGCTTATCTGCCTCTCTGGCGGAGTGAGAGGGATTCGAACCCTCGATAGAGCTTTTGACCCTATACTCCCTTAGCAGGGGAGCCCCTTCGGCCTCTCGGGCATCACTCCATAAGATATGGGTTTCCGGGTGCGCGCTGTTGCCGCTGCCAGCCGCCAAGGATAACGGCTCAGGCTCCACGCGGCAAATACAATCAATCAGTAAGAAGAATCGTCATCCTCGGAAGCGTTGCCCGCATTCGGAATATGGGCTTCGCCGCGCTGGATGCGCTCATAGATCTCTTCGCGATGGACCGCAATCTCCTTCGGAGCGGTGATACCGATCCGCACTTGATTACCCTTGACGCCCAACACGGTCACCGTGACCGTATCGCCAATCATCAAGGTTTCGCCAACACGGCGGGTAAGAATCAACATAAACAAGTCTCCAGAAATCGGCCATCCTCCCGGATGGCTGAGTACTCCCGCCCTTTATGGCCGGACGGGGATCATCTGCTGATGTTCTAGCGCAAAGGAATGAATGCTACCTAGCATGGAGACGATCAGCAAGCACAAATATTGCACCATTCACATTGTCAATGAATTTTCTGCTTTACCCAGCTTGGCACTTCCTTCAGAGCCAATGCAAGAGCGGACCCGTCCTTGCCGCCACCTTGGGCAAGATCCGGACGGCCACCACCCCTGCCCTCAATCTGACTGGCCACATGCGCCAAGAGTTCCCCAGCCTCGACTTGTTCCAGTATAGGGCCATTCACACCGGCGACCAGTGCAACCTTGCCATCGCCCGTCGCTCCGGCCAACACGATCACCGACGATTCGCCCAACTGCACCTTCAATCGATCGATCGCCTCGCGCAAGGTTTTGGCATCGAACCCTTCCAGGCGGGCCGCCAGCACCTTGGCATCACCAACCTGAACGGCCGCAGCCTCCAATTCGCTGGCGGCACTGGAAGCGGCCTTGGCCTTCAGGCTTTCCAGCGCACGTTCGAGCTTCTTCACGCGCTCGACCTGGGCCTGCGCCTTCTCGACCACATCCCCGGCGCTGCTGCCGAACAGGCTGACGACTTCCGCCAAGCGCTGCTCTTCCAGACTGACATGATCCAGCGCCGCTTGCCCGGTCACCGCTTCGATACGCCGGACACCGGCGGATACGCCGCCCTCGCTGGTGATCTTGAACAGACCGATATCGCCGGTCCGTTGCACATGGGTACCGCCGCACAGCTCGGTCGAATAACCGCCCATCTTCAATACCCGGACTTCCTCGCCGTACTTCTCGCCGAACAAGGCCATCGCGCCGAAGTCCAAGGCTTCCTGCATTCCCATATGCCGTACTTCGACTGCGTGGTTGGCGCGGATCTGTATATTGACCTGCCGTTCCACGTCGGCCAGTTCCTGCGGCGTCATCGGCTGGAAGTGGGAAAAATCGAAGCGCAACCTGTCCGGCGCCACCAGCGAACCTTTCTGCTGGACATGCGTGCCGAGGATCCCGCGCAAGGCCGCATGCAACAGGTGGGTGGCCGAGTGGTTGAGTATCGTTGCCGCGCGGCGCGACGAATCGACCGCGGCATCGAGCGTATCGCCAACGGCCAGGCGCCCGCTGCGCAACTGACCGATATGCCCATGGAACTGGCCCGCGTACTTGCGCGTATCGCTCACGGCGAAATGGGCGCCCGCCTTGCTCTCGAGCCGGCCGATATCGCCCACCTGTCCGCCCGATTCAGCATAGAACGGCGTCGCCGCCAGAAACACGACCGCGTCTTCACCCGCTTCGATCGACTGGACCGGAATCCCGTTCCGCAGCAGCGCGACCACTTCGAGGCTGTCGCCCTCCAGACTGGCGTAACCGAGGAAACTGGTAGGCTCAAGCTTGGCCACCAGATCGGCGGGCAGCCCGGAATCGGATTCGAAGGCCGTCCCTTCGCGGCTGCGGTTTTGCTGCTTTTTCATCTCCGCATTGAACCCAGGCATGTCCACCTGCAGATTGCGTTCGCGCGCGATATCGGCAGTCAGATCCGCCGGAAATCCGTAGGTATCGTACAAGCGGAATACGTCCGCGCCGGCGATGACACTGTTGTTCGCCCTGGATGCGACCTCGTCGAAAATCCGCATTCCGGCATCGAGCGTTTCGGCAAAACGCTTTTCTTCCGCCATCAGTACCCGTTCGACCGTGTCCCGCGCCGCCGCCAGCTCCGGATAAGCCTCGCCCATCAGCGCGACCAGCGGTGCCACCAGTTGGTAGAAGAAGGGTTGGCGCACTCCCAGCATCCATCCATGCCGCAACGCACGGCGGGTGATCCTGCGCAGCACGTAGCCACGCCCCTCGTTCGAAGGCAGCACGCCATCGACGACCAGAAACGCGCTCGCGCGAATATGGTCGGCGATCACTTTCAAGGAATTGTTTTCCAGATCATCCGTGCCGGTCAGCTGCGCTACGGACTGGATCAACGACCGGAACAGATCGATTTCATAGTTGCTGTGGCCGTGCTGCAGCACGGCCGCGAGACGTTCCAGGCCCATGCCGGTATCGACGCAGGGCGCGGGCAACGGCAACAAGCTGCCATCTGCCTGACGATCGAACTGCATGAACACCAGGTTCCAGATTTCGATGAAGCGGTCGCCATCCTCGTCAGGCGAACCCGGAGGACCACCGAGGATGGCCGGACCGTGGTCGTAGAAGATTTCGGTACAGGGACCGCAGGGACCGGTATCGGCCATCTGCCAGAAGTTATCGGAGGCATAGGGACTGCCTTTGTTGTCGCCGATACGGATGATGCGGTCGGCTGGAATGCCGACCTGCTTGTGCCACAGATCGTAGGCCTCGTCATCGGTGTGATAGACCGTGACCAGAAGGCGGTCCTTCGGCAGTTGCCAGACATCGGTCAGCAGTTCCCACGCCCATTCGATCGCGTCTTTCTTGAAATAGTCGCCGAACGACCAGTTTCCGAGCATTTCAAAGAACGTGTGATGGCGCGCCGTGTAGCCCACCGAGTCCAGATCATTGTGCTTGCCTCCGGCCCGCAGGCAGCGCTGGACATCGGCAACGCGCACATAGCTGCGTTTTTCGGCACCCAGAAACACGTCCTTGAACTGGACCATTCCCGAATTGGTGAACAGCAACGTCGGATCGTTGCCCGGCACCAGGGAGGCGGACGGCACGATCGTATGGCCTTTGCCGCGAAAGAAATCGAGAAAATCGCTGCGGATACGGGAAGTGGTGAAAGATGTGGATGTTTTCATCTGATGCGGTCGGCTGACGGGTGCACCGCCTTTGCGCGTCGGCGTTCCGGACGTGCTCGGGCAAGGATAGGGAAGTTCAACCGGTAAAGGTTAGCAGGCCGCGCGCATTCAGTCGCCAGATTCGACATCCAGGACGGTCCGGATCGTATCGCCATCGAAACCCCGCCGGATCAGCAATCCCATTGCCTTGCGCTTTATGGACAACTCCGCGAGCCGCTTCCGATCGAAACGCCGGGTCAACAGATGCCGGGCGCGCTCGATCCACTCCCCGGCGAATTCCGCGAGCACGGCATCAATCACCCCCGGCTCCAGCCCATGAGTCGCCAGCTCGACCCGGATGCGAACAGGCCCGTAGCCGGCATTGGCCCGGGTCCTGGTCAAGGATTCGGCGAAGCGTCCATCATCCTGTAACCCGGCATTAGACAGCCTTTCGATGGCAGCGTCCGCCGCCTCCGCATCAATGCCCCTGGCATTCAATTTGCGCGCAAGCTCCTTGCGAGAGTGTTCGCGCCGGACCAGCATTCCAAGCGCCCGCTGCACCGGTGTCTGCTCCGACGAGGAACGCGACTTTCTCGATCGTGGCGAGGTGGAACCGTTTTCTTCTTGCATATGGCGCGACATTTTCCCTGGTTCATCGGGCAGTCCGGAATGGAGAATCCGGCCCGGGACAGAAGGCAACGACGAGAAACCCGAGCCAAAAGCGTGCCCTCCCTGGCACTACGATTTCCATTATCTCGCCCTTCCCTGTTCATCCCCTGTTCCCGCCGATACATCGATGCGTCCACTGTACGGGCAGAAGAGGGATTCCGGTGACCCATCAAAGAGTTCCGTGACACGGGAAGTTCACGATTCCCATCCGTCCACATCACGGCCCAGCAATCCGGTTTCGCCTCCTGCCGCTTCCTGTACCTGTATCTCCTTGCAACCACACAAACACAACGGGCGGCCCGATCCCGATTCAAAAGGCCGGGATGAATGAGCGTCACTGACAGAATCCCATTCATCACCGGCGCAATCTCGCTCAGTCCTCGCCTTCTTCCGATTCCTCCTTATCCACTTCCGGCTGGAACTTCTCGCGCAACTCGGCTTCGAGCCTGGCCGCCAGTTGCGGGTTGTCACGGAAGTACTGCCGCGCGTTGTCCTTGCCCTGGCCGATACGCTCGTCGTTATAGCTGTACCAGGCACCCGCCTTGTCCACCAGCTTGGCATCCACGCCCATGTCGATCAGTTCGCCCTCGCGGCTGATGCCCTCGCCATAGAGAATCTCCGTAACGACCTGTTTGAACGGCGGCGCCATCTTGTTCTTGACCACCTTGATCTTGGTCTGGTTGCCAATGATCTCGTCGCCTTTCTTGATCGCGCCGATACGGCGGATGTCCAGACGCACCGATGCATAGAACTTCAGCGCGTTGCCGCCGGTCGTGGTTTCCGGACTCTGTCCCGGCATCATCACGCCGATTTTCATTCGCAGCTGGTTGATGAAGATCACCAGCGCATTGGAGCGCTTGATGTTGCCGGTCAGCTTGCGCAATGCCTGGCTCATCAGACGAGCCTGCAGGCCCGGCAACTGGTCGCCCATCTCGCCTTCGATTTCGGCGCGCGGCGTCAGCGCGGCCACCGAGTCGATCACCACGATATCGACCGACCCCGAGCGAACCAGCATGTCGGCGATCTCCAGCGCCTGCTCGCCGGTATCGGGCTGCGACAGCAGCATTTCATCGACATTCACACCCAGTTTACCGGCGTAGATGGGATCCAGCGCATGCTCGGCATCGATGAAGGCGGCGGTTCCGCCCAGCTTCTGGCATTGGGCAATGGACTGCAGCGCCAGAGTGGTCTTGCCGGAAGACTCGGGACCGTAGATTTCGACCACGCGGCCCTTGGGCAGGCCGCCGATGCCCAGCGCGATGTCAAGCATCAGCGAGCCGGTCGGTACGATCTCGACTGCTTCGATCACACGGTCGCCCATGCGCATGACCGAGCCTTTGCCGAACTGCTTTTCGATCTGGCTCAGCGCCGCGGCCAAGGCGCGTTTCTTGTTCTCGTCCATCGTGTGGTCCTCAAGGGTTGATTTCTGGAATGGGGGCAGTATGCCGGGAGGCAATCGCACAGGCTGCGACAGTCGTGCAGAGTGAAGAAAATAATGTCTGCCGGGAGGCGGCCATAGCGGCAAATCCCTCTGCAACGCGTAGGACATGCCCGATCATGATGGTATCGATAGCCTGATACATGTCAGCGGTTGGGCCGAATCAGGCCGCAGTACAGCCCTTCGATGGCGAAATCCTGGTCGGGCAACACTTCGATCGGTGCAAAGTCGGGATTGCGCGGCAGCAGACGGATGTGGCCCTTGCCGATCCTGAGCAGCTTGACCGTGATCTCTTCTTCGATCCGGGCCACGACGATCTGCCCGGAGCGCGCCTCGGAAGTCCGGTGCACGCCGATCAGATCACCGTTGAATATGCCTTCGTCGCGCATCGAATCGCCTTTCACCTTCAGCAGGTAATCCGGCTTGGGCGAGAACAGCGCCCAGTCGAGCACCAGATAGTCCTCCGCCTCGACGGGCGCATCGGCGCCGATCGGTGCGCCGGCCGCAACCTGTCCCAGCACCGGAAGGCGCAAGGCGTTCTGTTCCAGGCGCAACGCATGCTGGACCGGTTGCACCTGCTTCCGCAGCAGGCGGATGCCGCGTGCGCGTCCGGGGATGCGTTCGATGGCGCCGGCCTGTTCCAATGCTTCCAGGTGGTATTGCGCGGCGCGCACGCCCTTGAACTGGAATGCCCGCGCGATTTCGGTCTGCGACGGCGGCATGCCGTCGTACTCGATGCGCTCGGCGATCATGGCCAGAATGGCTTGCTGGGTATCGGTCAGGTCCATGTTAGCAGTATTACTACTAACAGCTCGGCCGTCAATCCCCCCTGTGGCGCTAACCGCCGCGGCCGCTGCGCCAGATCGAAAACAGGATCCAGACCCCGCATGCCACCGCGCTTACCAGGCCCAGCAGCACCAGAACCGATATCCAGGTACCGGAAACACCACCCGAAATATTGGCCAGGATCGACAGGCCGACGATCAGTGCCGCTGTTATCACACCCATTGTCAATCGGTTGGCGGCACGGTTGATCTGATCGCCGAAGGCCTGCAGAGACGGCGTTTCGATCTGCAACCGCAAGCGGCCGTTGCGCGCCATCGACAACAGACGCCGCAGATCCCTGGGCAGGTCGGCCAGCAGATCCACCGCACCGAGCAGCGTCTGGCGTCCGCGCCGCATCAACATCCTGGGCGAATAGCGATGCAGCAGCGCCCGTTCCAGATAGGGCCGTGCCTCGCTGGCCATGTCGAAATCCGGATCCAGTTGCCGGCCCAGTCCTTCCAAGGTCAGGAACGTCTTGATCATCAACGCCAGATCCGGCGGCAGCATCAGGCCGTGATCGCGCAGGATATGCGTCACGTCCGACAGCATCATCCCCATCCGCAGTTCCTTCAGGGGAACGCCGCGGTATTGATCGACGAAGCTGTCGACATCGATCTGCAGGCGCGCTTCGTCGATTTCGGCGTCGCTGCTGCCCCAGCTGATGAGCACCTCCGACACCGACTCGGAATCCTGCTCGACCAGGCCGTGCAGGAGTTGCGCCACCTGGAAGCGCCGCTGCTCGGATACCCGCCCGACCATGCCGAAATCGATCAGTCCGATCCGGTTGCCGGGCAGGTAGAAGATGTTCCCGGGGTGCGGATCGGCGTGGAAGAAACCGTCCTCCAGGACCATCTTCAGGGTGATGCCGGCGCCGACCCGCGCCAGTTGCTTGCGATCCAGCCCGGCCGCGTCCGCCGCTTCCATGTCGCGGCCGGGAATGCCGTCGATGAACTCCTGGGTATTGAACCGTTCGCAGGTCCATTGCCAATACACCCGGGGAATGACGATCTCGCCATGGTCGCGCAGGTTGTCCGCGATGCGCTCGGCATTCCGGCATTCGGCCGCGAAGTCCAGTTCGCGACGCAGGGAGATGGTGAATTGCTGCACCACTTCCCGGGGATGGTAACGGCGCAGATCGGGCAGTTGCGATTCGACTATCTCGGCGAGTCTGGTCAGCAGGCGCAGGTCCGCTTCCACCACCGCCTCGATGCCGGGACGCCGCACCTTCAGCACCACGGCCGTCCCATCGTTCAGCCATGCGCGATGGGTCTGCGCCAGGGACGCGGCCGCCAGCGCCTTGTGTTCCAGACGCAGGAACATCCTCTCCGGCTCTTCGCCCAGGCCCTCCTTCAGTTGCGGGCGGATTTCCTCGAACGGGAGTGCGGGCACCGAACTCTGCAGTTCGCTCAATTCGGCGATCCAGTCCGGCGGGAACAGGTCGACGCGGGTGGCCAGCACCTGCCCCAGCTTGACGAAGGTCGGCCCCAGATCCTCCAGCGCGCGCCGTACCCGCACCGGAGTGCTCATCGTCAGGTACTCCTCGGCGCCTTCCCAGCGCAGCAGCTTGCCGGCGCGCTCGAGCGGCCCGGCAACGCCGATGCGTTGCACCAGATCACCGAATCCATACCGGATCAATACCGAGGCGATCTCATGTATGCGCCCGAAATCCCTTATCGTGTCCAGCGTTTCCCACATCATCTCGACCACTGCCTCCTGTTACAGGTTGCCGTATCGCGCAGGATACCCGCTGCGCGGTGTCTTCAGAGTCTCGCCCGCAATCCTTGCAGCGCCGCCATGACCGCCTGCCGCCGTACCGCGTCGCGATCGCCATCGAAGCGGAAGACCTGCGCATCGCCGGTGCGGTCGCGCCGCTGCCAGGCGATCCAGACCGTTCCCACTGGCTTGTCTTCCGTACCGCCGCCGGGACCAGCGATTCCACTCACTGCGACGGCGACATCGCCACAGGAATGCCGCAGCGCCCCTGACGCCATTTCCAGCACGCATTCGCGACTGACCGCACCATGGATCTCCAGCGTCCGCCGGTTCACGCCCAGCAAGGCCTGCTTGGACGCGTTGCTGTAGGTGGCCATCCCGCAGTCGAACCATGCGGATGAACCGGCGACATCGGTGACGATCTTGGCGATCCATCCACCGGTGCAGCTCTCCGCAGTCACCAGGCGCAGCCCGGAACCGAACAGGCTTTGGCCGAGATCGACGGCCCGCTGCCGCAACTGGGTCTGGGTTGGGATAGTCATCGCTTCGCTCCGGATTGAAAACGGTCAATCGGCACCACGATACCGGGTTTCAGTCTTCCCAGGCTTCGCCGGGAAAATCGCTGAACCTTTCATGCCAGCAGAACCATCCGGAGAATGCTGCCCATCAGGCATGGCCCTGCGCATCCAGCCAGGGACGGCGGCCGGACAAGGCCTTGGCCATCCGCGCGCGCGAACTCCTCGCTCCAGACGATAGGCCAATCGAAACCGCAGGCATTTCCGTGTATCGGAAACCAGCCGATCCGGGGTTTTGCGGATTTCCGCCGGGTGCGCTCGCGCAGATGCGGGTTCAATCGCGCCTGTTGCGGAATGGTCGCCACCCCGGCTTGCAGAGCCGCATTGAACCGCGCCGCGCGACCCGCATTGTCTCTCCGGACAATGGGCCGTCTACGCTCCCCTTGGATGCGGGCTTTCCGTTCAACGGATATGCGGGGCGGTAGCGCAGGAATCGCCGCCGCAATGCTCGGTTTCCATCTGCAGTGTCGTGTGTTCGATATCAAACCGATCGCGCAACATCTGCCGCAGCTCCCGACAAAGCCGATCCAAGTTTCCCCGCTCCCCCACCACGACATGCGCGGTCATGGCCGGCGTATTGGATGCCAGCGACCAGATATGCACATCATGGATGTCGCTCACGCCCGGATGCTCGCGCAGCGCCCGACGCAGCTTTTCCAGATCGAATCCTTTGGGTACGCCTTCCATCAGAACGTTGCCCGCTTCGCGCACCAGCATCCAGGTCCGCGGCAACACCCACAGTCCGATCAGCACCGCGAGTATCGTGTCGATCATCTCCCAGCCGGTAAAACGGATCACCAGCGCACCGATGATGACCGCCAGCGAACCCAGCATGTCACTCCAGACTTCCAGATAGGCGCCTTTGACATTGAGGCTTGCGCCAGCTGCCGCGCGCAACAGCCGCATCGAGATCAGGTTGATCACCAGACCGGCGATGGCGATGACCAGCATCATGCCGGACACCACTTCCTGCGGCTGCCGGAAACGCTGCCAGGCCTCCCACAGAATGTAGCCGGCCACAACGAACAGCAGGCCGCCATTGACCAGCGCGCCCAGCGCCTCGAACCGCACATAGCCATACGTACGCTTGGCATCCGCCGGCTTGCGGCTGAGCCGTACCGCCACCAGCGCGATCACCAGCGCCAGCGTATCGGTCGCCATGTGCGCCGCATCGGACAGCAGCGCCAGACTGTTGGCCAAGATCGCGCCGACCACTTCAACCAGCAGGAACAGCCCGGTCAACCCCAATGCCATCCACAACGGCTTTTCGTAGCGGATGGTGCCCGGCAAATGGCTATGCCCAGTCCCGTGATCGTGTCCGTGGTCGTGAGAGTGCGTATCGTGCGATGTCATAATCGCCCCCGGAATCGTCTGCGCGCACTATCGCCCAGTGGCCCGGCGGAGACTATTACATTCCCGCAGACCGGCCGGGCTTCCATCGAAGCCAGTGTTTCATGCCGCCGTGTCTATCGTGTCCATGACTTCACAGTGCTGCACGGTTCTGACGCTTCGATACCCCGTCTTGACCTTCATCGACGGATGATGAACGCCATGCGCGTCATCAATTCCATCCAGATCAATCCGCAACATCGTCGGTTCATGCTGACGCCGGTAGTCACGTAATGAAGAGCATCGCGAACAAGCGGCATGCCGTGTCATCGGGTCAGCGCATGAATCCCCCCTCTTCATCCTTAGCACGGAGAATTCCATGAACGATATTCTGAAGTCCCCCCTTTTCCGCCAGCAGGCCTATATCGACGGCCAGTGGCACGCTGCCGATGGCGGCGCCACCATCGAAGTCACCAATCCCGCCACCGGAAAGCCACTGGGAACGGTTCCGAAAATGGGCACGGCGGAAACCCGCCGCGCGATCGAAGCCGCGCAGCGCGCCTGGCCGGAATGGCGCGCGCTCACCGCGCAGGAACGCAGCCGGATCCTGCGCTACTGGTTCGACCTGATGATGGCCAATCAGGAAGGCCTGGCCCTGTTGATGACGCTGGAACAGGGCAAGCCGCTGGCCGAATCGCGCGGCGAGATCGCCTATGCCGCCAGTTTCATCGAGTGGTTCGCGGAAGAAGGCAAGCGCGCCTACGGCGACACCATTCCCGCTCCCAGCCGCGACCGCCGCATCGTGGTCGTGCGCGAGCCTATCGGCATCTGCGCCGCGATCACTCCGTGGAACTTCCCCGCCGCGATGATCGCCCGCAAGGCCGGCCCTGCTCTCGCGGCCGGTTGTCCGATGGTGGTCAAGCCAGCCTCGCAGACGCCATTCTCGGCGCTGGCACTGGCCTATCTCGGCGAGCAGGCCGGCATCCCGGCAGGCGTGTTCTCGGTGGTAACCGGCTCGGCTTCCGAGATCGGCGCGGAACTGACCGGCAATCCGCTGGTCCGCAAACTCAGCTTCACCGGTTCCACCGAGGTGGGCCGCGAACTGATGAAGCAATCGGCGCCGACGCTGAAAAAACTGTCGATGGAACTGGGCGGCAACACCCCCTTCATCGTGTTCGACGATGCCGATCTGGATGCGGCCGTCGAAGGCGCCATAGTCTCCAAGTACCGGAACTCCGGACAAACCTGCGTCTGCGTCAACCGCTTCTATGTCCACGCCGAGGTTTACGACGCATTCGCCGAAAAGCTGGTGACTGCGGTACGCAAGCTGAAAGTCGGTGATGGCACCCAGGAGGGCGTTTCCCAGGGTCCGCTGATCGACGACAAGGCCATGACCAAGGTCCGCGAACACATCGCCGATGCGCTGGAGCACGGTGGCCGGCTGCTGCTCGGTGGACACCCGCATTCGCTGGGCCAGACCTTTTTCGAACCGACGGTGATCGTCGATGCCAACGCGAAGATGAAACTGGCGAAAGAGGAAACCTTCGGCCCGGTCTCCGCACTGTTCCGCTTCCACAGCGACGAGGAGGCCATCGCTTTCTCCAACGATACCGAATTCGGTCTGGCCAGCTATTTCTACAGCCGCGACATCGGCCGCGTCTGGCGCGTCGCCGAAGCGCTGGAATACGGCATGGTTGGCATCAATACCGGATTGATATCCACCGAGATCGCACCGTTTGGCGGCGTGAAGCAATCGGGATTCGGCCGCGAAGGCTCGTACTACGGCATCGACGACTATCTGGTCGTCAAATACCTGGCGATGGCGGGACTCTGAGCAAAAAAAGCCGCACCTTGCCGGCAGATGGAAAGGTACGGCGACATGGCGCGCGTTGCACCGTTCGAACAGGCCAAGGCAGGCATCGCCGCTAGAGCGCCAGCGTCCGCCTGACCTGTTCGACGAACTGCGGGTCCGGCGTCAGATTGGATACTTCCGTCCGCGCCAGGACCCGGCCCTCGGCATCCAGCAGCACCCAGACGCTGGTGTGGTTGAAACTGCCGTCTTTCAGCTTGCGATAGCGGATATCGAGAATACCGGCCAACGCCCTGACATCCGCCGCTCGCGGCGCGAGCAGGCTCCAGCGCCGCATGTCCAATTGATGCTTCTGGGCGGTATCCGTGAGCACCGCCGGCGTGTCCCGTTCCGGATCCATGCTGATCAGCACGAATTCCGTAGCCTCCGGCAGGGACTCGCCCAACCGGCGCTGGATCTGCTTGCCATGCTCGATAATCAGGGGACAGGCCATGGGGCAATGCGAATAGAACATCGACACCAGTCTGGCGGAACCCTGCAACGCACTCCATTCCCGGGTCACGCCATCCTGGTCGGAGAAGGTCGCCGGCAACCGATAGACCGAATCGCCCGGCAATTCCGCCGCCATCGTCGTTCCAGCGGACAGAAACAGGCACAACAACAAACCGATTCCGTATTTCATGGTGAACTCCTCATACAGCGAAACCCGAGATTGCCCATGGTGTTCTGCGGGCGCAGCGCCGCCAGCAAGGCTACCCGCTTGAGCATCGCGTAGTTGTCGAGATCGTTGAAAAACAGGGCCGCGCCTCCGCAGAACTGCAATACGTCACCGTTGTCCTGCGAGCGGCTGTCGGCCACCGACAACAGACTGGAATAATCCTCCACCCATTCCCAGTGCGCGCCATGCAGGCCGTCGATGCCATAGACGTTGGCCGCACTCGATGTCGCGGAAGCCGGCGACAGCATCCCGTCGGTCAATATCCGCCGCCGCCATGCGGGATCGCCGCGCGCGTCCCGACGCGTTTCGTCGGCCGCGGCCACGTATTCCCATTCCAGCCAGGTCGGCAAGCGCGCATCCTGCTCCTTGCAGTAGGCATCCGCCGCATACCAGCTGACATAGGTCACGGGCTGCCGTTCGGATGCCCGATCACCGAGCTCCGTGGGTCCCTGCCAATCGCGCAGATAGGCCGTATCGGAAAAAACCCGCGGAACCCTGCCGCGCTGCCACTGCGGATGCCGCTCGACGAACGCCAGGAACTCCGCATTGGTCACGGCGTTGCGCATCATCGCGAATGATTGGATGACCACATCGCCGTCGTTGTCCTCGTAGCGGATCATCGAACGGAACTCGCCACCGGGAATCCCGACATATTCCGCAGCCGCAGGCGCCGTCGCCAGCACCAGTGCCGCGATCGATGTCCGGGATATCCACTTGCCCATCGCAAGCAGCCTTTACCGCTGCATCGTCTGTGCCGGAGCAGCGTATTCCCGATCGGACTGCTGTCCGGTATAGATGCTGCGGTTCGGCTCGCCATCGACCTTCAGGATTCCCAGCGTACCCTTGTGGAAAGTACGGAAGATGCTGTGATCGACCAGGGTGAAACTGCCCGGCACTTCGGTCCTGAACTCGACGATGGCCGCGCCGCCCGCGGGAACCAGCGTGGTCTGCACGTTCTCCTGATAGCGGCTACCCCCTTCGGTATAGACACGATCGAAGATTTCGCCGATGACGTGGAAGCTGGACACCAGATTGGGACCGCCGTTGCCCACGAACAACCGCACCTTGTCGCCCGCCCGCGCGGTCAGCGCGTTGTCGCCGGTCAGCGAGCCCACGGCGCCATTGAACAGTACATAGGTCGGATGTTCTTCAATGGCCTTGTCCATGCTCAGCGTCTGCAGGCCGCGATCATCGTAATTGCCTTCGGTATAGAAATCGCCCTGCATCACGTAATACTCGTGATCCACCGGCGACAGCCCTTCCGGCGGTTCGACCAGGATCAGGCCGTACATGCCGTTGGCGATGTGCATGCCCACCGGCGGCATCGCGCAGTGATAGACGAAAAGGCCGGGATTCATAGCCTGGAAGCTGAACTGCGTTTCATGACCGGGCAAGGTGAACGTGGCTTCCGCACCGCCGCCGGTACCGGTGACGGCGTGCAGATCGATGTTGTGCGACATGTGCGAGTCGTGCGAATTCTTCAGATGGAATTCGACCGTATCGCCCTGCCGGACGCGGATGAAGCTGCCGGGCACCGTGCCACCGAAGGTCCAGAACATGTAGGTGGCATCCTTGGAAATCGGCATTTCCTTTTCGATCACTTCCAGCTCGACCACCACCTTGGCAGGCGTCTTGCGGTTGGTGGGCGGCGGCACCATCGGCGGGGCGGTCAGAACCGCCTGGATGGTTTCGGCGGGCGCCGCCGGACCCGCTTCGGTATTGCGCGCCGCCAACGCCTGGCCGGCCCCGAAGACGCCCGCGCCACACAGCAAAGCACAAGACAAAAGACTCAAAGATAAACGCTTCATTTCGCTTCCTCGTTGGTGGACGTGGCCTAGGGCCGATGTCGTCCAAAGTATGACCCGCAAATTAACGTCACCTTGACGTATGTCAAAGCATGTCGTGTTAAGGAAGATGTACAGAGTATTAAAATCGAAATTCAATTCATCCGGCGAATTACCGAGCCAGGCTGGACATTTTTTGCCACGATTCGTGGAATACCTGCCCTGCCCTTGGTGCCGGGCGGTCGATTCCCCGGTCGGATCCGGCTGGCGGGAAATCAGGCCGGCCCGACATAGAGCAGCCATCCCAACGGATGGTGCGTACGCGCAACACCGTAGATCTGCCCGTAGACCAGCAGGGCGCAGACGAGGAACAGCCCGCGGGAGCGCCGGGTGCGCCCGCGTTTGAGCGCGAACACGCCCAGAACGATGTACAGCAGTACCAATGGAATCTTCATTGCCAGCCAACCACTGGCAAAGAAGCCATCGGGCAGCATCGTCACCAGCATCAGCGCCGCCGTCAACAGCACCGTATCGACGGTGTAGCTGAAATAGCGGACCGGCGCCGCCAGCGGCCAACGCATCCCCGCCAGCGCCGAGGCACCGCGCAATGCGAACAATCCGCCGCTGAGAAAGGCGGCGGTCATGTGCAGCAGCCTGATATGCGGATAGAACTGGATCATGCCCCTCCTATCCGGGACGACCATCCGCGCGCGGGCTGAGATAGATCCATCCCATCCGCAACGCCCAGGGAACCAGTACCAATACCCAACCGATGGCCGAAACGATCTGCCACGACAAGGGATCGGCCATCACGTCGGAAATGACGCGGGTCGCGGCGACGATCTGCATGGCCATGAAAGCCAGCCAACTGATCATCGGCATCCGCAACGGACGGCCCGAATGGCCCTGCGTCACCCGCGTCACCATCGCGATCAGGACGCTGCCGAAAAAGCCGACGAACAATGCATGCATCGGTGCGCGGCTCATCAGGAATTCCCCGGTGAAGCAATACAGCAGGCTCTGCGCGGAGTACAGGGCAAAGCCGACCGGCAGCCATGCCAACCCGATGAACAACACCGCCAGCAGACCCGGCATTCGCCGCCGCGGGCACCAGCGCCAGAAAACGATACAGCTCAGCGCCAGCAAGGGCACGTCCGCCAGCCACAACCATGCATATGCATGGCGCAACTCCAGTGCCAGATGCGCGAGCGCCGCCATCCAGACGATGGCAAGCCACCACATCGGCCGCCAGGGCTTGTAGCCGGGAACCACGTTGGCCGCGAAAAACGGAAACATCCGGTGCGCCACGGTCACGTAGACCAGCAGCAAGAAGATGCTTCCCGTCTTGATGCTGAAGAACACCCAGAACCAGTCGGCCCCCAATACATAGGCGAGGAACGCCACATACCCGGCATAGCCGAGCAACATGGCCGCATAGCAGGAACGTGCATGCCAAGTCCGTCCCCGATCTTGCAGCAGACGTTTGCCGAGCAACAGCAGTCCGATACTCCAGCCTCCCAGCGCCAGCCACAGGCCGGTCACGAAGCCGGCACGCCAGCCAGCCGCCGCCAGCAGGATCGCCAGTTGTCCACCCAGCAACCCTGCCCCGACCATGACATAGCGATGCCGCTCGAATTCGGCCAGTCCCATCCAGCGCGGGAATACCGTCAGCAGGAACCCGAATATGAAGCTCGGCAACGTCAGATACTGCATCACGAACGCATGCACCCAACCGGCGTGGACGGGCGGCTCCGGCATCTCCAGGAAATGCCAACGCGCGGCCATCAGCCACAACGCCCACCACAGCATCGCCAGCGTCAGATTCCCCGCACCGATGAAAAACATCAGACGATGCGGCGCCTGAATCAATTGCCTCGGAGAGGTCTTTTGCGTCATGGGCAAGGAAAATATGGACATTGGTTGCTTCTTTCGATCTTTAATCTGCTCATGTACGGATTCCGGTCGGAACGGAGTCCAAGGGCGGCACCGATCCCATGACCGATCGCCGTCCCTGGATGCGACCTGGACACTCCTTTTCCCGCGTGCCGATCAGGCCTGGGAATAATCCGGGTCATCGCGGTCCGCCGCCCCGGTCTGCACAGCCTGCTTTCTCGGCGCGATCCAGAGCCGCAGCACGAACCAGGCCAGCACCACGGCACCGATGCTGAACAAGGTATCGCCCGGCACCCGCATCCATACCAGCATCTCGATCAGCGGCTGCTGCATGAACTCGGCCGAGCGCACATACCAGTACCCATGTTTCAACGAGGCATTGAGCTGCAGGATGCCCATCGGCAACAGCGTGAACAGCGACATCCCCGCCAGACCGATGTTCAAGGTCCAGAAGCTGGTCTTCAGCAGCTTCTCGTTCCATTCGACCTCAGGCTTCAGACCGCGCAGGCAGAACAGCATCAGCCCGATGCCCAGCATTCCATAGACCCCGAACATCGCGGTATGCCCATGGTTCGGCGTCAGGTTCAGTCCCTGCATGTAGTACAGCGACAGCGGCGGATTGATCAGGAATCCGAACAGACCGGCACCGACCAGGTTCCAGAAAGAGACCGCGATGAAGAACATGATCGGCCAACGGTATTTGCTCATCCATGGCGTCGCCCTGCCCATCCGGTAATTCTGGTACGCCTCGAATCCGATATAGGCCAGCGGTACCACCTCCAGCGCCGAGAAGCTGGCACCGAGCGCGATCACCGCCGTCGGCGTGCCGGCGAAGTAAAGATGATGCAGCGTTCCCAGCACGCCGCCGGCCATGAAGATGATGGTCGCGAACAGCACCGCCATCGTCGCGCTCCGTACCTGCAGCAGGCCGAGCCTGGTGAACAGGAAGGAAATCACCGCGACCGCAAAGACCTCGAAGAAGCCTTCGACCCAGAGATGCACCACCCACCAACGCCAGTACTCGACCATCGACAAGGAAGTGTGCTCGCCCCACATCAGCCCCGCCGCGTAGAACAGCCCGATGGCCACGGTGGAAAGGAACAGCAGCAACACGATATTGCGCGATTCCCCTTCGCCGCGCAGCGCCGGCCAGAGCGCGCGGCCGACCAGGGTCAGCCACAGCATCAGACCGATGAAAAGGAATATCTGCCAGAACCTTCCCAGATCGACGAACTCCCACCCCTGGTGTCCGAACCAGAAATTGTGTTCCAGGCCGAGCTTCTGCATGACCGCGAGCCATTGTCCGGCGAAAGCGCCGACCACGATGATCAGCAGGCATACCCACAATACATTGACGCCGAGACGCTGGTATTTTGGCTCGAACCCCGAAATGGCCGGTGCGATATACAAACCGGTGGCCAGCCATGCCGTCGCGATCCAGAGTACCGCCAACTGGGTATGCCAAGTTCGCGTCAACGAGTAAGGCAATATCTCCGACAATGCGATCCCATACGCTTGCTGTCCCTCGACCTGATAATGCGCCGTGATCGCCCCCAACAGTATCTGTGCCAGGAACAATGCGATCACCACCCAGAAATATTTCGCGGTCGCCTTCATCGACGGCGTTATTTCGATTGCCGCCAACGGGTCGGTCTTCGGCAAGTCCGGGAGCATTTCATCGGCATGATTGACGGCATAATGCCAGCCGAGCAATCCGATGCCCGCGATCAGGAACAGGATGCTGAAAACGGTCCAGACGAACATGCCGGGCGTGGGTTTGTTTCCGACCAGATCCTCCGCCGGCCAATTGGCGGTATAGCTGATATCCGAACCGGGACGGTCGGTGACCGTCGCCCATGCCGTCCACCAGTAAAAGGCGGCCAATTGACGGCGATGCTCCGCATCCGGCACGGTGTTGTTGCGCATTGCATAAGCTTCCCGCAGATCGGCCGTGGCGGGATCGTTGCCGAACAGGCTTTCATAATGCGCCGCCACCAATCTGACGGCGGTCGCGCGATCGACATCCAGCGTCACCGTTCCGGTGCCCGGATCGTAGATATTCGGCTTCATCAACGCCCGCAGCCGCGCGCGATAGGCAGCCTGATCCGGTCCGTCCAGATCGGCGAACCCGCCCGCGCCTTTCTCCCGGCGCGCCCACAGACCGGCGATCGTCTCGGCTTCGCGATGCAGCCAGTCCGCGCTCCAGTCCGGCGCGACATAACCGCCGTGTCCCCATATCGATCCCAGTTGCTGGCCGCCGATCGACTGCCAGACTTGTCGTCCGGTTTCGATATCGCTGCGCGAGTAAATGAGATTGCCGTCGCCATCGACGACGCGTTCCGGGACAGGCGGCGCCTGGCGATGCACTTCGCTGCCTACCCACAGCAGTACCGAAAAAGAAACCGTCAGCAATATGGCCAGTCCGGCCCATAGCTTGCGAGTTGAATTCACGACAAGGCACCTCTTCCATCAAGTCGCCCTTATCATCCGCCGCCGCGGACACGTCATCCCATGACCTATGTCAACCGCGTCACATTCCGCAGTGGTATCGTCATGTGAATTTCACGAACAAAAACGGATTCCGATCCGCGATCAGTAGCGCAGCACGGTCAGCGCCATGGTTTCGAGACGATCCATATCGATTATTTCCACATCGCGCAATTTGATACGGACCAGTCCGTCGCGTTCGAACCGGCGCAATACGCGGCTGACCGTTTCCGGCGCCTGGCGCAGATAATTGGCGATATCGGTACGCGGCATCGTCAACTGGAAATGGCGTGGCGAAAAACCGCGCGCCGCCAGCCGGCGCGACAGGCTGATCAGGAATGCCGCCATCCTTTCGTCGGCCGAACGGTTGCCGGTATACAGCGAGACCGAGCCGATGTCGCGGCTCATCAACTTGAACAGATGCTTCTGCAAATTCGGCAGGCGCGTCGCCAGCGTCGCGATCTGCGGAAACGAAAACTGGCAAAGCATGACCGTATCCAGCGCGATGGCATCACAGGGATAACGTTCGCCATCGATAGCGTTCAATCCGATGACTTCGCCCGGAAGATGGAATCCCAACACCTGCTCGTCGCCGTCACGGCTCAGCAGGCTGGTCTTCACCGTCCCTGCGCGCACCGCCGCGATCACATTGAACGGATCGCCTTCGCGGAACACGTATTCGCCGGGCCGCAGGGGCCCCACATGGTCTATCAGCACATGCAGATCCTTCAATGCCGATTTGTCCATGCCTTCGGACAGGCATGCCTGGGAAAAAGCACAGCTTGAACAGAACGTCAGTTCATCGCCATCGTTGGCAAGTGTGTTCGAATCGACCTGGGGAAACGCAGTGCGGAAACTCATGGCGGTATGGCGGGCTCCAACCGGCAGCCGGACGCTCACAATGGATTCAAGGAATCGAGAAGCGGCGACGGCCCGTGCAAATTGGCGGAAATGATAAGCAAATCGGGCTGACCACGCCATCTTGCCGATGCCGCATCGGCACTATCACGCTGATTTGCAACATGAATCGGCAAGCATCGGCATGCGCGCGATTGCCCCGCGACCGTGCATCGGTCGCTCGGACCCTCGGCGCACCGGCGTCTGCCACGAAACCGATGCGTGCGCGCAACCGGCTGCGACACTCAAGCCAAGCCTATCGAATCGATCGACAGCACACCGAACGTGTTACGGCGCGTCGCGCCGTACCTGCAATTCGACCTCGAGCGAATCGCCATCGGCCAGCAACAGGCGCAAGGGCACTTTCTGGTCCAGTTCCAGCTCGCCTGCCGGTTGCATCAGCATCAGATGCAGGCCGCCGGGTTGCAGCACGATTTCCTTGCCCGGCCCGATTCCGAGCCGCTCGACTTCACGCATCCGGCTGACGCCATCGACCTGTACGGTTTCGTGCAATGACACATCCGCATACAGCGGACTGCGGGCAGCCACCACGGCCACAGGCCGCGCGCAATCGTTGCGCAACTTGCCGTATCCCGCTTGCATGGCCATGCCGGAGGCCGGTATCCAGCGGATCCAGCCCTCGCTCCAGGTTGGCTCGCAGACCGCCGCCTCGGTGGCGGCGTGGGCGTTCAACGCCAGCAATGCCGTCAAGACTAAAAGCGAGGAGGCGCGTTTTCGGTTCATCGGCCTATCATATCCGCAATTCCCCTGGAGACAACGAATGACCCAGCTCGTCCAAATCATCGATCACGGTCCGATCCGGGAACTCAAAATGTCGCGACCGCCGGTCAATGCCATCGACGACCAGCTGAGCCAGGATCTGATCACCGGTGTGGCCCAGGCCGTGGCCGATGGCGCGCGCGGCATCGTCCTGTCGGGAACGGAGCGGGTGTTCTCGGCGGGCATGGATGTGCCCTATCTGCTTTCGCACGGAAACGACCTTGCCGCGCTGAGCCGCAGCTGGAATCTGTTCTTCGACGCGGCGCGCGCGCTGGCGCATTCGCCCGTCCCCGTCGCGGTATCGATGGGCGGTCATTCGCCGGCGGGCGGCTGTGTACTGGCGCTGTGCTGCGATTACCGGGTGATGGCGCGCAGCGCGGACCCGGCCCGGCCTTATGCGATCGGTCTGAACGAGGTGCAGGTCGGCCTGCCGGTGCCCGAGGGCGTTCAGCGCCTGCTGCGGCGCACGGTGGGCGCGCGGACCGCCGAACGGCTGCTGATCGGCGGCGGCATGGTCCCCACCGAACAGGCGCTCAAGATCGGTCTGATCGATGAACTGGCCGATGGCCCTGAAGTCACCGCGCGCGCGGTGGCTTGGCTGCAATCGCTGCTGAAGCTGCCCAGCGCGCCAATGCTGTACACCCGCGCCGTAGGCCGCGCTGATCTGCTCGAAGCCTTGCGTCCGGAAATCCTGCAACTGGAAGCCGCCATCGACATGTGGCATTCGCCGGACGCGCAGGCCGGACTGCATGCATTGGCGACGCGTCTGGGCAAGTGATGCGACGGTGGCATTCGAGCCACCAGGCAGAACGAAGGCGGATCCGGACAACCGGGTCCGCTTTTCCTGTGGACACAAACTTCGTCCGTTCCAAAGCTGGATCGACCAGACAGTTCACAGGCAATGCCGTCCATTCGCCAACGGGATGTATCAGGCCAACGACTCCGCAGCAAATACCAGGAGATGGAAAAGCATATGCGCCAGCATGGCCGCTTCGAGGCCGACGCGACGGAACAGCACGCCTGCAACAACGGCAAACAATCCGTTTCCCATCATGACGTACACCACGCTCTGCGCATCGAGCGCTCCCGTAATCGAACGCAGGTAGGGCAAATGCCCGGCTCCGAACAACGCGGCCGACCCCAGGATCGCTATCCAGACCGCCAGTACCGCAGGCGTCCCTCTACCCCGCTGGAATATGCGCCATATCAGCCAGAGCAATACGGACATCACGCTCCAACGCAGCAGCAGTTCTTCTGTGATTCCCCCATACAGAAGCCGTATCGGCAGCGGCATTGGCGCCACGTCTTCCGAAGCCGCCGCCAGCGCCGGCGGCATGAGCAGTCTGCCGACCCACAATGTGGCCAAGCCGCCGATCAATCCGCCCAATGCTCCGGGAACCCATTGCGGCCGCATCGCGGCCAGTACGGAAGTCCCTTTCGCCCATGCTTCGAATGCCGGCGCCTTCAGCCCGATCCGGCCAGCGGACAGTACACCCAAGCCAATCATCAGCCCGAAGAGCAGCGCCGTCTGCCCCAAAGCACTCAGCACCACCACGCCGAGCGGCAGCGGCAGAGGTTCCAGCAAATTCCCGATGGCCTCTGGAACCTGGTGAAAAACCAGCAACGCGGCTCCCGGCAGGCAAGCCAGCCACAACACCAGAAAGAACCGAAGCTTCCACCTCTTGTTCCGCGACTCCATTCACGCCTCCAAGCCAACCGTCGTCAGTCACACCGTAACGTCGTGTCAAAGGAAAGTGTCAGTCGTCTCCCGTTGCGACGGGTCTGGCCGGATCGGAGATCCAGCCGCTCCACGAATCGGCGTAGATACGCGGACCCGGCAATCCGGCCGCTTCGAACGCCAGCAGCAAATGGCAAGCCGACACTCCGGAGCCGCACATCAAGACCACCCGTTGCGGTTCCAGCCCCTGCAACTGTGCCCGCAAGGCATGCCCCAGAGCAGTGCCGTCGGTCATGACGCCGTCCTGCATATTGCGCGCGAACGGCCAATTGACGGCGCCGGGAACATGTCCCGCCACCAGATCGATCGGTTCGACTTCGCCGCGAAAACGTTCCGCGGCACGCGCATCCCACAACCAGCCGGCAGGCTCGGAAAGCCGGGCCATCACTTCATCGACCGTAACGACCCGGCTCCGATCGAAATGGCCCGGATATGCCGGCAACGGACGAATCCGTGGTGCCGCATCCGTTTCCGGCAATCCCGCGGCACGCCACGCCGACAGCCCCCCATCCAGCACCGCGACCTTGCGATGTCCACACAGCCGCAGCATCCACCAGAAGCGCGCCGCCGCCATGCTGCCATCGCCGGCGTCATAGACCACGACCTGATGCTCCGGCCCGATTCCCCATTCGCCGACATGACGCATGAACCGATCCATGTCGGGCAACGGATGACGCCCGTGCCCTGTCCGGGCGCGATCGGAAAGATCCCGGTCCAGATCCGCATGCACGGCGCCCGGCAGATGCGATTGCCGGTATCCGGCCAGGCCCGCCTGCGGATCACCCAGCGAAAAGCGCGCATCGACGATGCACAGCAACGAAGCGCCGCCATTCAATGCCGTCGCCAGTGTTCCGGCGCCGACCAATATCGTCCAGCTCATGCTGTCCGCTCCATCCGCCAGCGCAGATTGCTCAGGATGGCCGCCGTCGCGCCCCAGATGCGCTGCCCGGGCCAGTCGTATTCCAGTACCGTGTGCGGCCTGCCACGATATTCCATGTTCACGCGGCGCAGATGACCGGGGGTCATCAGATAGTCCAGCGGCACTTCGAACACTTCGGTGACTTCGGCCGGCGCCGGTCTGGCGATGTAGGCGGGATCGACCGTCGCCACCACCGGCGTAACCCGAAAACCGCTGATGGTGACGAAGGGATCCAGATATCCCAGTGGTGCGACCTGCTCCTGCCGCAGGCCGACTTCCTCGCTGCTTTCGCGCAATGCGGCGGCAATCACGCTGCTGTCGTCATGGTCGCAACGACCGCCCGGGAAACTCACCTGTCCGCCGTGATGGCGCAGGTTCTCGTTGCGACGCGTCAGCAGCACCTGGGTACCCGCTGAACGCGGCACCAGACCGACCAGCACCGCGGCTTCGGCCAGCGGCTGCGAGGGCAGCAGACCGGTCAGATCGTCCCAGTTCCAGCCTTTGCCGGCGGGCGGCTGATTCAATGGATAGAGCGCACCGCGCAGACGATCGCGCTCGAACAGATGCCGCGCGAAGGAAAATCGCCCGAATTCCGCTTCCGGCATGGCTTCACTCATCGTGGCGTTCCGGGTTCATTCCATCGATCCGGCGATTCCGCGCTTCTGGAAAGCTGCCGATGGATCTCGACCCGTCCGCCCGTTGCGACCGCAAACAATCCAAGGCAATCATCACTGTCGGTTCCTGTCACACCGTCGCCAGATTACTACGGATGTCCCGGATCGGAACGGGAGCATGCCGCCTCATTGGTCGCGGCCGCCACCGCCGGATACGACAACGCCGGCGCGAGGCCGGCGCTGTCATCGCCAGCGCATGCACGGAACATGCCCCGGCAGATCGAAGTCGATTTCGACTTACTTGATCGAAACCAGCTTGATTTCGAAAACCACGGCCACATTCGGCGGGAACGGCGTGCGCGGATCGGCGCCATAGGCCTGCTCCGGCGGCATCGCGACTTCCCACTTGGCGCCGACCGGCATCTGCTGCAACACTTCGCGCATGGCCTGCATCTGGATCTCGCTGATGCGGGTTGCGTCGATCTGCTGCGGCGGACGCACTTCCTGCGGACGCTGGCCGAACGGATACGGACCCGACACTTCCAGTTGCACCGTGCTGGACTGGGTCGGCTTGGCGCCGCTGCCAGCCTCGATCACGCGGTACTGCACGCCGCTCGGCAGCGCCTGCACGCCGGACTGGGCGCGGTTCTGCGCCAGGAATTGGTCGCTACGGCTCTTGTTCTCGGCGGCCTGACGATCGTATTCGGCCTTGGCGCGCTCGGCGCGGGCCTGCTCGCGCTGCTGGAAGGATTCGATCACCGGGCGCAGCTGGTCCTCGGTCACGGCCGGATCGCGCTTGGCCATCGCGTCCTGAAGTCCCTTGACCACCGTCGCCACATCCAACTGTTCACCACGCTCGCCGAGCTGCGAAAGATTGTTGCCGTAGTCGTAACCGAAGTAGTAGCTCAGTTTGCCTTTTTCAGACGCAAGGTCCTGGGCGAAGGCGGTACCTGCCATGCTGAAGGCCGCCAAGGCGACCATGATCGAACGCAGCTTCATTGCAATTAAACCTCTGGAGGGTAAGTAAATACTTCGGGCCATGACCCGAAGCGATCAAGACGCGTTAGGATAACGGTCGCCGAAACGGTCCGCTACTCCAAATCGAGCGTTTTCGACACGAAATCACGCCCGAAGTTCATATTTACCAATATTTCACAAACGCCAGACGTAGAGATCATCCATGCCCGACAGTCCCCTCCTCGTCCAGGATCATGGCGCGATCCGCCGGCTCGTCGTCAATCGTCCGGACAAGCTCAACGCATTGAATTTGGAGACGATTGCCGCGCTGGACGCGGCCTTCGCCGATGCCGGGCAAGATGCCGCCGTCCGCGTCGTCGTCCTGACCGGCACGGGAAGCAAGGCGTTTGTCGCCGGCGCCGACATCGCGCAGATGAACAGTCTGCCCGCAATCGAAGGAAGAGAATTTTCACGGCGTGGGCAGCAGTTGATGCGCCGGATCGAACGTTTGCCGAAACCGGTGATCGCGATGGTCAACGGCTACGCGCTCGGTGGCGGGCTGGAACTGGCCATGTGCTGCCATCTGCGTATCGCTTCCGACACCGCCAGGCTCGGACAGCCCGAAATCAACCTCGGACTGATTCCAGGCTTCGGCGGCACGCAACGTCTGTTGCGACTCGCCGGACGTGCGGCCGCGCTGGAGCTGTGCCTGCTGGGCGCTCCGATCGATGCGGCCCGGGCGCAGCAACTGGGAATCGTCAACCGGGTCGTGTCCACGGCCGATCTGGAAGGCGAAACCGCCAGACTTGCGGAGCAGCTCGCCCAGGCCGCGCCTCTCGCATTGCGCGGCATTCTCGATGCGGTCGTCCTCGGCGGCGAATGCGCGCTGGAGGAAGGCCTGGCGTTCGAGACCGCGCAGTTCGGTTTGCTGTTTGCGACCGAAGACATGCGCGAAGGCACATCCGCCTTCCTGGAAAAGCGCAAGCCCATTTTCAGGAACCAGTGATCCTCCGCGCCCGCAAGAACATATGCTCATGGTTTCATTCACTCCATCACGACTGCAACAACTGCTCGACCTGCTCCGGGCCGGCAATGTGGACGGCGCCATCGAAAACGGCCTGATGGACTACGTCGCCACTCCCGAAGACTCCCGGCTCGATGCGCCGGTACTCGAGGCACAGCGTCGTCTGCAAGCAGCATGGCAAGCACGCGATCGTTATCACGCATTCCGCGAACGCCTGGAAACGCGCGGCAAACAGCGGCGCCTTCCTCCCGGCGCGGTCACCATCGGCGAACGACAGCCGCGCATGGGCGGAGGTTTCTGCGCGACGACGGCGTTGCCGCCCGATATCGCCGAGATCCTGGCGCGCGCCAAGGCCAAGGCCTCCAGGAGCGGCAGCAAGTGAAGACTGCCGCAACAAGGAACAAGATGGTTCGCAAGGCAATGGTTACGAAGTCCGCCACTACGACCAAGACACGTTCTTCCCGCGGCGCGCGCGCGCGCCGCCTGAGCGCCGCCCAGATCCATACGCTGTTTGCGCGCCTGGCCGAACTGGATCCCAATCCCAGCACCGAATTGCACTATGCATCTCCATTCGAGCTGCTGGTCGCGGTGATCCTGTCCGCCCAGGCCACCGATGTCGGTGTCAACAAGGCTACCGACAAGCTGTTCCCGGTAGCCAACACGCCCGGCAAAATCCTCGCACTGGGCGAAGACGGACTGAAGCCATACATCTCCAGCATCGGGCTGTACAATGGCAAGGCAAAGAACATCATCGCCACCTGCAAAATCCTGATTGCTCAATATGGCGGAAAGGTGCCGCATGACCGCGCCGCGCTGGAAGCGCTGCCCGGTGTCGGTCGCAAGACCGCGAACGTGGTGCTGAATACCGCTTTCGGCGAACCGACCATCGCGGTGGATACGCATATCTTCCGTGTCGCCAATCGCACCGGTCTGGCGCCAGGCAAAGATGTGCGCGCCGTGGAGGATGGCCTGCTGGAAGTGGTGCCCGCCGAGTTCAGGCAGCATGCGCATCACTGGCTGATCCTGCATGGACGCTATGTCTGCAAGGCGCGAAAACCGGATTGCGGGCATTGCGTGATCCGGGACCTGTGCAAATTTCCGGACAAATCGCCGGCCGAATAGACCGCCGCTCAGGCAACGCATCCACCCCAATCAACAATGGCCCGGAATCGCCGATCAGGTGATTCGGGTCCGGTAGCCTTCTCCAAATGAACCCAAGCACGCCCTCTCCCGCCGTCGTCTCCGCCATGTCCCAGCGTTTCCGCGGCTTTCTGCCCGTGGTAGTGGACGTGGAAACGGGCGGTTTCGACTGGAACCGGCATGCCTTGCTGGAAATCGCGGCAGTCCCGATCGAAATGAACGAGGACGGCCTGCTGGTCCCGGGCGAAGTGGCCGGCGCGCATGTGATCCCGGCACCCGCCACCGAGATCGATCCCAAGTCGCTGGAGATCACCGGTATCATCATCGACTCCCCGTTCCGCCTCGCGAAACCGGAGAAGGAAGCGCTGAACCACGTATTCGCGCCGGTGCGCGCGGCGGTCAAGAAATACAATTGCCGGCGCGCGATCCTGGTCGGACACAACGCCCATTTCGATCTCAGCTTCCTCAATGCCGCCGTCGCCCGCACCGGGCACAAGCGCAACCCGTTCCACCCGTTCAGCGTTTTCGATACAGTGACCCTGGCGGGTGTCGCTTACAGGCAAACCGTCCTGGCGCGCGCCGTGCAGGCCGCGGGCATGGACTGGAATCCCGAGGAAGCGCATTCGGCCATCTACGACACCGAGCAGACGGCACGGCTGTTCTGCAATATCGTCAACATGTGGCCCGCCCCGGCCGTTGTTCCATCGATGGAGTGATCCGGCGACCGCTCCTGTCCCGCGCGGAGAAACCGTCATGAAGCTGAGCGCAATCAAGGCCGACATCACTACTTTGCGTGTCGACGCGATCGTCAACGCGGCCAACGGCTCCCTGCTCGGCGGTGGCGGTGTGGATGGCGCCATCCACCGCGTCGCCGGTCCCGAACTGCTTGCCGAATGCAGGCGACTGCACGGCTGCGAAACCGGCGACGCCAAAATCACGAAGGGCTATCGGCTGCCCGCTCGCCATGTCATCCATACCGTCGGACCGGTCTGGAGGGATGGCCGCCACAACGAGGCCGGATTGCTGGCTTCGTGCTATCGGCGCAGCCTGGAAGTGGCCGCCGACAACGCCATCGCCAGCATCGCCTTCCCCAGCATCAGCACCGGCGTCTACCACTTCCCGGCCACCGCCGCCGCCAGGATAGCGGTCCGGACCGTCATCGAGGCACTGCCGATGCATCCGGATGTCGGCGAAGTCGTGTTCTGCTGCTTCTCGGACAAGGATTTGGAGCTGTACCAGTCGCTGCTCGACGCGTCGGCAATCTGAACCGATTTTCATCGCGGCGGCGGGAACCGCAAAGTCCGCGACAAGAAACATTCCGCCGGACATTTGCCGGGAGTCCGCTGCCGGTGGAACCGGACCCGCTACGCGTACATTACCTTCAGTTCGCGCTTGAGCAGTTTGCCCGCCGCGCTGCGCGGCAGGTTGTCGCGGAAGAAGATCTTCTTGGGCACTTTGAATTTCGCCAGATGCTCCTGGCAATAATCGATCAATTCAGCCTCGCTGACATACTGTCCGTCGCGCCGTACGATGATCGCGGCGACCACTTCGATCCAGCGCTTGTCGGGAAGCGCGATCACCGCGATCTCGGATACCGCCGGATGCTGATAGAGGCACTCCTCGACTTCGCGGCTTGAAACCTGCACGCCACCGGTTTTGATCACATCCTTGACTCGGTCGACGATATACAGATAGCCCTCCGCATCGAGGTAGCCCAGATCGCCCGAGTGGAACCATCCATCGCGAAAGGCTTCCAGGGTTTCTCCCACTTTCTCCCAATAGCCCAACAGCAATTGCGGAGAACGATGCACGATCTCGCCATGCTCGCCCGGAGGCACCGGCTTGCCTTCCTCGTCGACGATGCGCGTCTGCACATTGAATACCGGCCGTCCGGCCGAAGCCGGCCGCTGCTCGTGATCCTCCGGTCGCAATACCGTGGCCAGTGGCCCGATTTCGCTCTGTCCGTAGCAGTTGAACAGACGAACCGGCAAACGCTGGCTCAATTCCTGCAATACCGGGACCGGCATGATCGATGCGCCGTAATAACCCTTGCGCAAGCTGCGCAAATCGTAGCGATCGAAATCCGGATGGCGCAGCAGCGAGATCCATACCGTCGGCGGTGCGAAAAACGATGTGGCCGTCTCGTGCGCGATCGATTCCAGGCAAAGCTCCGGCTGCGCCGCGCGCAGGATTCTGCAGCGCGCGCCTATCAGCAACAGGGGCATGACGAAGACATGCATCTGCGCCGAGTGATAAAGCGGCAAGGCGGCCAGCGCCACATCGCCGGATTCGATTTCCAGCGCCGCCAGCGCGCTGGCGTATTCGGCCAGCAAAGCGCCATGCGTCAGCATCGCACCCTTCGGCTGTGCGGTCGTACCGGAGGTATAGAGGATCTGCACCAGATCACCATGATCGATCGCCGCATGAACCGGGCGATCGTTGCCCTCCATCCGGGCCAGCGCCAGCGCGTCCAGTCCACGGCCACCATGCAGCGTGCCGGTGAATGCCACGATCTCCCTTTCCAGCAGCGGCGCAACACGCTCCTCGTCGCCGATGTCATGAAACAGCGCGCGACAACCCGACTGCCCGACGATATAGGTCAGTTCGTCCGTGGTCAGCGAATGATTGATCGGTACATGCACCAGTCCCGCCTTGGCGCACGCGAGCCAGAAAATCACGTACGCATCCGAATTGCCGCCGTAGGCGGCGACCCGCTCGCCTGCGGACAGGCCGAGCTCGAGGAGCCGATACGCGAGCCGGTTGCTGGCCTTGTCCAGCTCCTGGTATGTCCAGGAGCGATCCTCGAAAGACAGCGCAACCGCGTCAAGATAACGCTGCGCCGATCTGGACAAAGCATCACCGATCGTATTGCGGCGGGCACGATGAATCAGCTCTTCCGCATGAGGCTGCAAATGCATGACAGTATCCCTAGTATCACTTCCCCTCACAGCATATACGCTGGAGAAACGCAGGGTATTGGACAAAGGTTGCAGTTATGCGAACCGACATCACCTGGCGGATCGGGCTATTTTGCAGATCGGCATTCGGCCATATCAATGGTCAGCCTATTTACTGCCGATTGATTCTCATAAAAAGCTCATCGCACTGCCGCATATTTTGTCTCACGCCTGCACTGAATCACATAACCTTCGCAGCTACTCGTGGGCAATGGATTATCCAGATCAATGCAAGAGTGAATCCAGCGATTATCATAACCTGCGCACGCCGCATGACGAACATGACGAACATGACGAAACGGGCACCCCGGTCACGCCGTTGTTCCGCAATCCGTCGATACTGGCGGCCATCAGGAAGAAAACCGTACCGGTATGCGTCGCGTATCCTGCGATGAAAGCCCGCATGACATGGAATCCGGAATCGCCGGAATGCAAGCGGCCATCATGGCTTGCCCGGAAGAGACTGCTCCAGTCAGCCGTCGCTTGGCGATGAATGCGTCCGCCGGCAAGACGCGATGGAACCGCTACTGGCTCTGCCGCTGGCGCACAGCCTCGAACAGACTCACGCCGGCCGCGACCGAGACATTGAGACTCTCGATATCGCCCGGCATGGGGATATTTACCAGCTCGTCACAATGCTCGCGCGTCAGCCGCCGCAATCCTTCCGCCTCGCTGCCCAGTACCAGCGCGATATTGCCGCGCAGATCGATCGCGTACAGCGGTTTCCCGGCTTCTCCAGCCAGACCGTAGATCCACACGCCCAGCTTCTGCAGGTCACGCAGACAACGCGAGAGATTGGTCACGACCACCACCGGCAGACGATCCGCCGCGCCCGCCGAGGTTTTGCGCACGGTCGCGTTAACCGGCGCCGATTTGTCCTTCGGGATCACCACCGCCGTGGCACCCGCCGCCGCCGCACTGCGCAAGCATGCGCCAAGATTATGCGGATCCTGCACGCCATCCAGAACCAGCACCAGCGCCCTGCCTTCGGCTGCCTCGACCAGTCCCTGCAATTCGTTCTCGTTCCAGGTACGCGCGGCGGCATAACGCGCCGCAACGCCCTGATGGCGCACCGCGCCACCGACGCCATCCAGTGCCTGCGCGGTCACGCGACGGACATCGATGCCCTTGCGGCGTGCGTCCTCCTCGATCCCGGTCAGGCGCGCGTTCTTGCGGCCGCCGTCGATGAGCACTTCGCGCACATTGTCGGCATCGTTTTCGATCGAGGAAGCGACGGCGTTGACGCCGACGATCCATTGGTTCTGCTTGCTCATGACAGCTCGGACCGGACAGGGAGCGTCAATGGTAGGGCTTATCGCCGCCGCCGGCATCACCCGCCAGGATCACCCGCCGACATGCGGATGCCAGTCCCCGGTGTCGTGATCGGGATGCTGGAACGATTCCACCCGCGACAGGAAATCCTGCTCGGAGGAATCCGGCTCGCCACGGTATTCCGGCAGCAGATGCAATCCATCGACGAAAGGCAGCTTGCTCGGGGTTCCGTACTGCATCGTCGGCGGCAGCAGTTCGGGATGATCGAACGTCCCCGCCGCCAGCGCCATGCCCTGCTCCGCTTCATAGGTCAGCGGTGTGCCGCAATTGGCGCAAAAGCCCCGGCGTATCAGGTTCGACGAGCGGAAATGCGCGGGCGCCCCCCGCGTCCATTCGAACTCGACATCCTTCACCGTGACCATCGGCGCGTAATAGGCGCCGAACGCCTTCTGGCACATCCGGCAATGGCACAACGAGATTTCCTTCAGTTCGCCGCGGATATGGAAGCGCACCGCGCCGCACTGGCAACCGCCACTGTATTCGCTCATACCATCCATCTCCCATTCTCCCGTCAATACTTCTGCTTCTTGCGCTTAGGCCGGCTGTCCGCGCGGCGGCAATGGCTTCGCTGCCTGCTCCGCGACCAGGCGGAAATCGATCCTGCGGTCTTCCATGCTGGCTTTCAGCACCACGATCCGGACCCGGTCGCCGAGCCTGAAGCTCAGACCGCGCCGCTCGCCGGACAGGGTCTTGCGCAGCGGATCGAAGACGTAATAGTCGTAAGGCAGCTGCGTCACGTGCACCAGCCCGTTGACCTTGGACTCGTCCAGTTCCACGAACAGGCCGAAACTGGTGACGCCGCTGATGACGCCATCGAACTCGCTGCCGACATGCTTTTCCATCCAGGCGGCCCGATAGCGTTCATCCACCTCGCGCTCGGCTTCATCGGCGCGGCGCTCGCGCTCGGAGCACTGCAACGCCAGCATGCTCATGTCGCGGGGGGAATATCGATACTGCTCCGGCTTGCGGCCGCCCAGCGCGAACTTGATTGCCCGATGCACCAGCAAATCGGGGTAACGCCGGATCGGCGAAGTGAAGTGTGCATACGCGTCCAGCGCCAGACCGAAATGACCGAGATTCTCCGTCGAATACACCGCCAGGCTCTGGCTGCGCAGCAATACCGACTCCAGCAAGGCCGCGTCGGCGCGCCCGTGCACCGTCTTCAACAGCTTGGTGAAATCGCGCGGCTGCACCTTGTTCCACGGCGGCATGCTGAGCTTGAACTCCTTCAGGAACTCCAGCAGATCGGCGTACTTGCTCTCGGGCGGACGATCGTGCACCCGGAACGGCGCGGGGATACGCGTACTGGAGAGATAGCGCGCCGCCTGCACGTTGGCCGCGATCATGCATTCCTCGATCAGCTTGTGCGCATCGTTGCGAACCAGCATCCCGGCCTGGGTCGCTTCGCCGCGATTGTCAAGGACGAAGCGGACCTCGGAGGATTCGAACTCGATCGCTCCGCGCCTCTCCCGCGCCTTCGCCAGCACTTGGTAAAGCTGATGCAGACGTTCGACATGCGGCAGCAACGCGCCGATCTGCACACGCGTTTCCTCGTCGTTCTCGCCCACCGCATTCCAGACCTGGGTATAGGTCAGCCGCGCATGCGAACTCATCACCGCTTCGTAGAACCGGGAACCGCCGACCTCGCCATTGCGGTCGACCTGCATGTCGCAGACGAAGCACAGCCGATCGACCTGTGGCTTCAGCGAACAGATGCCGTTGGAGAGCATCTCCGGCAACATCGGCACCACGAAACCGGGGAAGTACACCGAGGTGGCGCGCTTCTGCGCCTCGTCGTCCAGCGGCGACCCGGGCCGCACGTAATGCGAGACATCGGCGATCGCCACCACCAGCCGGAATCCGTCGCGATTGCTTTCGCAGTACACCGCATCGTCGAAATCCTTGGCATCCTCGCCATCTATCGTCACCAGCGGCATGTTGCGCAGATCGACCCGCCCTGCCGTCATCTCCGCCATGACAGTCACCGGCACCGCGGCCGCTTCATCCAGCACGGCTTGCGGAAATTCGTGCGGCAGATCGTGTCCGTGGATCGCCGTCTCCACGACCAGCGAGGGCGTCAGCTTGTCGCCCAGCACCGCGATCACCTTGCCAATGGGCGGACGCCGACCCTCTGGCGGCTGGGTCAGTTCGCACACCACCAATTGCCCGTCGCGCGCGCGCGCGGTCGCATCCTGGGGTATCTGGATGTCGTGCTGCACGCGCTTGTCGTCCGGGGTGACGAACGCAACGCCATGTTCGGAATTGAAACGGCCGACGATACGGCTCAAACGACGCTCCAGCACGCGCGCGATGCTGCCCTCGCGCCGTCCGCGGCGATCGATGCCGGTGACGTTGGCCAGAACCCGGTCGCCGTGCATGGTCTTGCGCATCTCCGACGGTGGCAGGAACAGATCGTCGCCACCCGCCTCGGGCCGTAGGAAGCCGAATCCATCCGGGTTGGCGATCACCACGCCGGGGATCAGGTTGGTCTGCGAGACCGGCGCATAGCTGCCGCGGCGGTTCTGGATCAGCTGTCCGTCGCGCAGCATGGCCGTCAATCGACGGCTCAAGGCTTCCAGACGGTCCGGCGCCTGCAGGTTCAACCGTGCTGCCAGCTCCTCCAAGTTCTGTGGCCCCTCGCATTGATCGAGCAATTGCAGGATCGCCTCGCGACTGGCGATCGGATGCTCGTAGCGTTGTGCCTCGCGGAGATAGTGCGGGTCGCGGAAACCGCTCGACTTGGCCGCCGGCTTGCTTCGCTGGCGCTTCGGCGCTTCGGCTTCGACTTTGGGCGATCGCGATTTGGTCGCTTTCTTCGGACTCGCCTTCGCCGTACCGGCCGGTGTCATCGATTCCGGCAACCAGGGCGGCAGCTTGGCCACGGATCTGCTCGGTTCGCCTCTCGGCTTGCTGCCGGAGGTCCTTTGGGTGGACGGCTTATCCGCCCCTTTCCTGTTTTTTGTAGTCATTGGCGGCAATGGTACACGCAGCCGGATTGGCGCCAAGCGAACGTCCCCCTGTTGACATTTGGTCGGACAGGTACCAAAATGCGCGGTCTCACCTGCCCAGGTGGCGGAATTGGTAGACGCACTAGTTTCAGGTACTAGCGGGTAAAACCGTGGAGGTTCGAGTCCTCTCTTGGGCACCAAATAGATATACACAACAAGGGTTTCGAAGCATCTGGCGTAGCCGTGGGGACGCCAACTTAACACCCGGCACAGCCGAGTCCGTGACGCGATAGCAGATGCTACCGGTCAGCGATCGAGGATCCAGCTCGACGCGCTCAACAACGGAAGAAACCACCGGCCGGAGCCAATCGCTCCGGCCGGTTTCTTTTGCGGAGGCGACCAGGCTGGCTAGCGCCTTGGCCACGTCGGCGACGCCGACCTTCGAGATCCACGCCGCTCGTTCGGCCTCGGCCTGCAGCTGCTGCAGGCGCATCAGGGCATCGGCCCGTCTCTGCTCCAGCTCGTCGACCTTGCGCAACGCCGACGCCGGGTTGGAAAGCTGCGCCGCGAGATCCATCATTCGGCTGATCTGATCGACCAGGTCGGTCACCTCGGCCGAGATCCGGCGCAGGGCCGCCGGATCCATGTCGCTGGCCAGCGATGTAATGACCCAGCCGAACCTGCTCACCTTAAACGGCTAACGCATAAGCCTCAGCCGGGGTTTTCATGGCCAGCGCCTGATGCGGGCGCTGATGGTTGTAAAAGTGGATCCAGTCGCCGATCACGCGGCTGGCATGCTGCAAGGTCTCGAAGCGGTAGCGATGCACGCACTGCTCCTTGAGCGTGCGAATGACCCGCTCGACCATTCCGTTCTGCTGGGGACAGTGGGGAGTGATGAACTCCTGACGCAGCCCGTCACTGCATACCCGCGCCGTGTATCGGCGTGAGGTGAATACCAGACCGTTGTCGGACCGCAGCAGGAAGGGAGCCGGAACGCGGCCCAGCGTCCCGAACCGGGCAATCAAGGCATGCTCCAGCGCGCTGCCCGGTGTACACGCCTTGCCGCTGCGCGACAGGTGCCAGCCCAGCAACTCCCGTGTATGGCAATCGATCACCAGTGCCAGTGTCGCCCAGCCGTCACGGCCTGCCCAGATACGGCACAGGTCCGTGGACCAGCGCTCGTTGGGCATCATCGCTACCGAAGGCAGCGCCTGGAT
>JAISFF010000014.1 GCA_031263725.1 Lysobacteraceae bacterium
GAATGCGATCTGCTCTTCGGTGAACTTCGACTTCTTCATGGCGACGGGCCTCCTTGGGCCTGAGTATCGCCGAATCCTCTACTTCTGGATGGTCCAAATTACAGGGAGGAGGTCACTTCTTCCGGGTTCTTCCGGCCCTTTCCAGCTTCATATCAATACTTTTGTACGCGCACATGCCGCCCGGAGGCGGCGCCTGTTCACCACCCTCCCCCGGCCACGGTTCGCACCGTCGTAGCCGGTGTTCGAACATGAGCGACATCGAATTGCGATCATGCGCCGCAACAGACTCCCTCCGAAGCGGAATACATATCCCGAAAGCGCTCGAATCCGGGTTCCATCAAGCTCGTGAAACGATCCTCGCAAGGCAGGACCATGACTCGCCTTGCGAGGCCGAACAGGCGCGCCGCAACCCAAGGGCGACCGAACGACCGGAAAACCGATCGCCAGTGCGCGCCAATAAACGGCTGAACCAGCGGCATACGCAAGCAGCGCCCAAGCATAGACTCGATCGGCCTTAAGCCGCATTGCATGCGACTTCAATTCTTCGCGTTCGATCCAGAACCCACATTCGCGCGGAATCCTGCCACCCGCCGCATGCCACTCTCACAGCATCATCCAACAGCCCGTCGAAGGCCCGCACAGCAGGACACCGGCCTTTCTGGCAAGATGACACAATGTTGGATACGTCGAATTCATCGCAAATCGATTTGTGATGGGTCTCATGGAAATGGCAGGCCCATCAACGTGACAAATATAATTGAAACACGAAAATCAATTGTGTATCTCTATTGATTTGTTTAAATTATTCAAATTCAATTTCTTATTTTATTCAAATATCATAGCCTCACTGTTACTTAGGATGTCCGACATGAGCAAACCGACGACCCCCGCGAATCCTCCCGTACTGACCACCACCGCCGGCAACCCGGTGGCCGACAACCAGAACACCCTGACCGCCGGCCCGCGCGGACCGGCCCTGATGCAGGACTATCAGCTGCTGGAAAAGCTGGCCCACCAGAACCGCGAGCGTATCCCCGAGCGCACCGTCCACGCCAAGGGCTGGGGCGCGCACGGCACCCTGACCATCACCGGGGACATTTCCAGGTACACCAAGGCCAAGGCACTGCAGCCGGGCGCGAAGACACCGATGCTCGCGCGCTTCTCCACCGTCGCCGGCGAGATGGGCGCGGCCGACGCCGAGCGCGATGTACGCGGATTCGCGCTGAAGTTCTACACCGAAGAAGGCAACTGGGACCTGGTCGGCAACAACACGCCGGTGTTCTTCATTCGTGACGCCTACAAGTTCCCCGACTTCATCCACACGCAGAAGCGTCATCCGCGCACTCATCTGCGCTCACCCGCGGCGATGTGGGATTTCTGGTCGCTTTCCCCCGAATCGCTGCATCAGGTGACGATCCTGTTCTCCGATCGCGGCCTCCCGACCAGCGTGCGTTGCATGGACGGCTTCGGTTCGCATACCTACAGCTTCATCAACACGCAGGGCGAACGCTTCTGGGTCAAGTTCCATTTCAAGACCGAACAGGGCCACCGCCACTGGACCAACGAAGAGGCCGCCGAAGTCGTCGGCCGTACCCGCGAGTCTACCCAGGAGGACCTGTTCGATGCGATCGAGCGCGGCGAATTTCCGAGGTGGAAACTGAAGGTGCAGATCATGTCCGAGCAACAGGCGGAGGAGTGGTCGAAGCGTACCGGCTGGAATCCCTTCGACCTGACCAAGGTCTGGCCGCATGGCGACGTACCGCTGATCGATCTGGGCACACTCGAACTGAACCGCAACCCGGGCAACTATTTCGCCGAGATCGAGCAGGCCGCATTCTCGCCATCCAACATCGTCCCCGGCATCAGCTTCTCGCCGGACAAGATGCTGCAGGCGCGCATCTTCAGCTATGCCGACGCGCACCGTTATCGCCTCGGAACGCATTACGAAGCGCTGCCGACCAACCGTCCGCTATGCCCGGTGCATCACTACCACAAGGACGGTCCGATGCGTTTCTTCGACAACGACAACGGCAATCCGGATGCGTACTACGAGCCGAACTCCTGCGGTGGCCCCCAGCAGGCGCCGCAGTACGCCGAGCCGGCGCTGAAGGTGCAGGGCGACGCGGACCGTTTCGATCACCGTGACGGCAATGACGACTTCACCCAGCCGGGCAATCTGTTCCGTCTGTTCAACGACGAGCAGAAGCGACGCCTGTTCGGCAACATCGCCGCCGCGATGCAGGGCGTGCCCGAAGATATCCAGCGCCGCCAGATCGCGCTGTTCGCCAAGTGCGATCCCGCATACGGCGCCGGCGTCGCCAAGGCGTTGAACCTGAATATCTGAAAGTACGGCTGCCTGTCACGGTCCTTCCCTCGCCGTGGCAGGCACCTTTTTGCACGCGGGCCGCATTATGGCTCGCGTGTTTTTTTGCGGGCATCACCGAATCCGGCCATCGGCGAAGCGGCTGTCCTCCGGTTAGCCCGCCATCTCACAGCTAGCAGAGCCTCGACGCCGGCTCCCCGGGCAAGAGGCTCGGACAGAACGCGCAGATGGGTGGCGCAGTGGCGGTCTGTTGCCGGCGGCGCTGGATCAGGATGGCGATGGCCCGCTCGGTCTTGGCGACCCGCTGAAACTTGGCGGCAACAAGAACTGAGTCCTCTCGGCGCCGCGACATTCTGGAACCGGAACCGCCGCTGTCACGGAAGCCCGTGCAGCGGCGTTTCTCATCGAGCGACCGGGATAGCCGGGAACTGCCTGTTCAGCACGGCAGCCCGTAGGCGGCGACATCGGCCATCTCGTCCACGGTGCCGAAACGGCCCTTCTCGTCCCGGGCGATGCCCGCCAACGCACATTGCGGATCGTGGGTGAAAAACAGCCGCACATTGCGTGCGAGCTTGTCTTCGAGAAACACGCACTTCTCGTCGATCAGCAATTCCGCGAACCGGTCATAGCCCATGGTGATCGGGACATGCACCCACGAACGCCCCGGAATCAGATCGGCGCAGAACACCACGCCGCCATGTCCCGGTTCGCCATTGCCCGGCCGCGCCAGAATCTCCGACAGCATCAGCCCGGGCGTATGTCCGTCGCTGAAGCTGAAACGCACCGATTCTCCCAACACATCGGAGTATTCGCCCGTCACCAGTCGCAAGCGTCCGCTCGCTTCGAGCAGACCCGGCAATTCGGGAATGAAGCTGGCACGGTCGCGCGGATGCGGATCGCGTGCACGCGCCCAGTGCTCGGCGCCGATCAGATAGATGGCATTGGGGAACAGCAGTTCCGGTTTCCGGTCTTCCGCCCAGGGCGCCAGCAGCCCGCCGGCATGATCGAAATGCAGATGGCTGAGCACGACCACATCGATATCCTCGTGCCCGAATCCCGCGGCGCGCAGTGATTCGATCAGCACATGCCGGTCTTCCTGCACGCCGTAGCGTTCGCGCATCCTGGGATCGAAGAACGCGCCGATGCCGGTTTCAAACAGCACGGTCTTGCCGTCAAGCGGATTGGCGAGCATCGCCCGGCATGCCAGATCCACACGATTGTCCTGATCGGTGGCGGCCCATCTTCCCCACAGCGCCTTGGGAGCGTTGCCGAACATGGCGCCGCCATCGAGTTTCTGGGAGTTGCCCAATATCGACCACAGTTTCATGGCCACTATCGTATCCAATCATGGTTAAGGAAGAGCGAGCCGATCATTGCCGAAAAGCTCGCAGCGGTCTCATTTGCGCACGGGCGCAACCGATAGGAGGAACAGGAAACGGCCGTCCTTCGGGTTCTCCGATCCGACCCGAATCGGCTCCAGCGTGCCGCCGAACGTCAGCCGCGCCTGACCGCTGACCAGCGGTTCATCACCGCGCCTGAACCAGCCTTCGCGCCATCCCCTGATCGTGATCGCGACGCTTTCGCCGCGATCCAGGTTCAACACGGCACCCATCGGCTGTTCCGGAATCGCCACATTCCGTCCTTCGCGATCGGTCATCTTTTCGCGCGCGAACACGAACAACGGATATCCGCCGGCTTCGACCGCGAATCGCCAGTTGGCGGTCCCCGCCGCGCCGTCGTTCTCGACCACGATCCGGTCCAGGGACAGATACAGTTGCTGGTGGCTGGACGCGGCGGCCCGGTCTTCGCGCGCTTCCAGCTTCTCCTGATTGGCCAGTTGCTGGGCCTGCAACAGCAGCGAAGCCCGGTCCTCTGCGCGACGATCGTTGCGCAGATTGACGTAGATCGTGGTCACCGTGCCCGCCACCGCGATCAACGTGGTCAGGATCGCGGGCAGATGGCTATGCCAGCGCTTCTTTTCTTTGTCTTTTGCCTTTTCCGTGTCCGACACTGCAAACCTTCCGCATCGATATCAGATGTCTTCAGGGAACAGCATATTGCTGTTCCACCACCTTCGTCTCGCCTACTGGATTGCGCGGGTCGCTGGCGCCGGAAAGCGTATTCCGGCGTTTGTCCCAGAGCACGGTCTGCAGATTGCCCCAGACATGGCTCGATGCGCCGGCGGAAACGTTGTCCTCGGGCGCATTGATGGTATGCCCCATCGCCCGCAACCCGGCCACGGTATCGGTATCGAAGGCGCCGCTTTCGGCCGAGATCGCGTCCGGCAGCCACTGGTGATGGAAACGCGGCAATGCCGCGACTTCCCGCGCGTCCAGACCGCGGTCGTATCCCAGTATTCCCAGCAGCACCATGGTGATGATGCGGCTGCCGCCCGGCGTGCCCAGCGCGACCACGCGCTCGTCCGACTCCATGAAGGTCGGGGTCATCGAACTGAGCATGCGCTTGCCCGGCTGCGGCGCATTAGCCGCGAAGCCCATGACGCCGTATGCATTGGCCTCTCCCGGCAGCAGCGCGAAATCATCCATTTCGTTGTTCAGCAACACGCCGGTTCCCGGCGGGATCAGACCCGAACCGAACAGCAGATTGACCGACTGCGTTGCTGCGACCCGGTTGCCTTCGGCATCGATGATCGAGAAATGCGTGGTTTCGTCGTCTTCGAGCGGTGTCGGCTGGCCCGAAAGCAGATCGCTGGGCGTGGCTTTGTCCGGGTGGATGGCGGCGCGCAGGCCGGCCGCGTAATCCGGCGACATCAGCAACCGCGTCGGCATCTGCACGAAATCCGGATCGCCGAGGTAGAAGGTGCGATCGCGAAACGCGCGGCGCATGGCTTCGGCAATCAGATGGGTACGGTGCGCCGGGTCCATCGACGGCAGATCCCAAGGCGCGAGGATCTGCAACATCTGCGCCAAGGCGATGCCGCCGGATGACGGCGGCGGCGCGGTGACGATGTTCCAATCGTGATAGCGGAACCGCAGCGGCTCGCGCTCGCGTACCCGGTATCCCGCCAGTTCCGCGGCGCTCCAGCGCACGCCTTCAGCGCGCACGCCCGCCAGCAGACGCCTGGCGGTACGGCCGCGGTAGAAACCGTCGAACCCTTGCTGCGCCAGCAGTTCCAGCGTCTGCGCCAGTTCCGGCTGCCGGAACAGGTCGCCCTCCCTGGGCGCGCGTCCTTGCGCCAGGAACACGGCGCGCGTTCCCGGATAACGCTCCATCACTTCGTGCCGCACGTTGTAGCCGCGCTCGAAGCGGGCATAGACCGGAAACCCCTCGCGCGCCAACCGGATCGCGGGCCGCAGAGTCTGTGACAGCGGCAGCCGGCCATAGTGTCCGGCCAAGTGCACCAGCGCCGCCGGCAAACCCGGAATGGCGGCCGCCCAGGCACCGTTCTGCGCACGATCCTTGTCCAGATGACCTGCCGCATTCCGGTACCGCTCGGGCGTGGCCGAGGTCGGCGCGGTTTCGCGCGCATCGACGAAGACATCACGTCCGCTGGACGCCTCATGCAACAGGAAGAAACCGCCGCCGCCCAGGCCGGAGCTGATCGGTTCGACCACCGCCAATGCCGCCGAGACCGCGACCGCTGCATCGAACGCATTGCCGCCCTGCTGCAATGCCTCGAACCCCGCTTCGGTCGCCAGCCTGTGGGCGCTGGCGATGGCAGCGCCCGGAGGATGCGCCGCGACAGGCGCACGAGCGCCGTCGGCGGCCCAGGCGACGGGCGACAGGATCAGGAAAAACAGCAGAAAAACGGAAACGATGCGATTCAATACCGCGACTCCTTATCGATACAACTCGGGATGTTCGCTCTGGAGCTGGCGCAGTTTGGCCAGCAGATCCTCTTCCGACTCGGGAAGATCCGGGTCCGGATCGATGCATTCCACCGGACAGACCTCGGCGCATTGCGGCTCGTCGAAATGTCCCACGCACTCGGTACAGCGCGCCGGGTCGATGACATAGATCGTCTCGCCCATGGCAATCGCCTGATTGGGACAGACCGGCTCGCAGACATCGCAGTTGATGCAGGACCCGTTGATCTTCAGCGACACGCCATCACTCCACGAACGCGGCGCGGCCCGTGCACAGGGCCGCGCCGCGATCTTCCGGGATCACTTGGCTTCGATGAACTGGTAATCCGCACCACTCGGCAACACCGCCGTTTTGGCACGCGCATCGTCCGCCGCATCGCCGATGAACATGATGTGCACGCCCTTCATGCTGTCGACCGGCACTTCCTGGAACGCCATCTCGATCAGTTCGGCCATTTTGGCCGACGCGGGCGATCCGAATGCCAGCAGATTGTCCTTCTGTACCCCGCGGCTCAGGTCCAGCCTGGCCTTCTCGACCTGCGTGCCGAACTTGGTCTCGAAGTCCGGATCGGACTGCGGCGGCAGGTAATACAGGAACGGACTGTTGGTGATGGTGCCCAGGTTCTCGCCGACCACGGCCTGCAGATACAGCTTCCAGCCGGCGTCGTCATCACGCGCGGGCACGGGCGGAATCTGCGGCGCAGCCTGCGTCGACGCCTGCGGCGCATCCTTCTTGCATCCACTCAAAGCGGTGGCACCCACTGCCGCCATGCAGGCGGCCAACAACCAACGCACGGGAGTCTTCATTGCGGTTCTCTCTCGACTGATAAACGGATCAGAACGCTGGCCCGGACGAATGCATGGCCTCCAGCGCCTGCGTCACCGACGGTGGTACGAAACTGGAAACGTCGCCTCCCAGACGGGCGATCTCGCGCACCAGCGTGGACGATATGAAACTGTACTTTTCCGCCGGCGTCATGAACAAGGTTTCAACTTCCGGAATCAAATGCCGGTTCATGCTGGCCATCTGGAATTCGTATTCGAAATCGGACACGGCGCGCAGTCCGCGCAGCAGCACCGTGCCGCCGACCGAACGCACGAAATGCGCCAGCAGCGTTCCGAAGCCGAGCACTTCGACATGCGCATGCCCGGCCAGGGATTCCTGCGCCAGCGCCACCCGCTGCTGCAACGGCAGCAGCGGCCGCTTGTTGGGACTTTCCGCCACGCCGATCACCAGTTTCTCGAACATCGGCGCGGCGCGCGCGACCAGATCGACATGCCCGTTCGTGACCGGATCGAAGGTTCCCGGATAGACGGCAATGCGGGGAATGGCCTGATTCATTGGAGATTCGATGCAACAAGGGAAAGGCGCGCAGTGTACCGCGCCCTATCCGCCGGGGCCACGATAAAGCGCGAACCGCGTCTCCCGGGTCTGCCCCCACCGATGCGGCGTCCATCCCGGCGGCGGCGCCACATCCCGGTCCGCCGGCGATTCCAGATACAGCCAGCCGGAAGCGTTCAACCGCTGCGACAGCACCGGCACTACATCCGCCCATAGGTCGTCCGCAAACGGCGGATCGACGAAGGCAATGTCGAATGGCGCATCCCCGGCCGAATCCTCCAGCCAGCGCCGCGCATTCCCCTCGATCACCTGCACCCGGTCGGACGCCGCCAGCCGCGCGACGCTGGCGCGCAGATTCCTGGCGAGTATCGGCGACTGTTCCACCAGCACCGCCCACGCCGCGCCGCGGGATACGGCTTCCAGTCCCAATGCGCCGCTGCCAGCGAAAAGGTCCAGCACCGCCGCGCCCGGCAATGCCGTCTGCAACCAGTTGAACAAGGTCTCGCGGACCCGGTCCGGCGTCGGCCGCAATCCCGGCATGTCCGGTACCGGCAGGCGCGTTCCGCGCCAATGCCCGCCGATGATGCGGACATGACCTGCGGACGGGGAAACGTAACGGGGTTGCTGCGGTCTCATCGGAGATCGGGCGGACACGGTGCTAGCATGTGCGCCATTGTCCGCCATCTCTGAAAAATGGTCAGCTTTTTCCGTCGCAAGAAAACCAAGCCCGATCCGGGCGAACCGGCTTCCAATGCGAAGCCCGGATTCGCCACCGAGGAACTGGCCGCCGCGTTCCCGCATGCGCCTGCGGAAGCTTCCTTTCCTGCCGGGAACACGGTACCCGCCCCGGTCGTGGAGGACATCCCGGCCACGATCGTGATGGAAGCAGCGCCCGCGGAGCCCGAATTCGTGCTGGAGGAGCCCGATCCGCCGGAAGCGCCGGCGACGGCCGATGCCGAAGAACCCGTCGCGCCAGCGCCGACGGGCAAGCCCGGCTGGCGCGAGAGACTGCGCAACAGCGCATTCACCCGCAGCTTCGGCGGACTGTTCTCGCGCAATCCGCGCCTGGACGACGATCTCCTCGATGAAATCGAAACCGCGCTACTGACCGCGGATGTCGGCGTTGGAGCCAGCACCGACCTGGTCGAAAAACTGCGCAAACGGATGCAATCGCGCGAATTCGCCGACGCGCGCGCGCTGCTTTCGGCCTTGCGCGCCGAACTGATCGAAATGCTGCGCCCAGTCGCGATTCCGCTGCAGATCGACCGCAACGCCAAACCGTCCGTGATCCTGACGGTCGGCGTCAACGGCGTTGGCAAGACCACCACCATCGGCAAGCTGGCCAAGCGCTTCAAGGACGACGGCTACAGTCTGGCCCTGGCCGCCGGCGATACTTTCCGTGCCGCCGCCGTGGCGCAGTTGCAGACCTGGGGCGAACGCAACGGGGTCGGCGTTATCGCCCAGGGACAGAACGCGGACGCGGCATCGGTGGCCTTCGATGCCCTGCAGGCCTGCAAGGCGCGCGGCACCGATATCCTGATCGCGGACACGGCCGGCCGCCTGCATACGCAGCAAGGGTTGATGGCCGAGCTGGGCAAGATCCGGCGCGTATTGGGCAAGCTCGACCCGAGCGCTCCACACGAGGTGTTGATGGTGATCGACGGCACCACCGGCCAGAATGCGCTGTCGCAGCTGCGGCAATTCCACGCCGCCGTCCAGGTCACCGGCCTGGTCGTCACCAAGCTGGACGGCACCGCCAAAGGCGGCGTGGTGTTCGCGCTGGCACGGGAATTCGGAATCCCGATCCGCTTCGCCGGCATCGGCGAGCGCCCCGAGGATCTGCGTCTGTTCGATCCCGAAGCCTTCGTCGATGCGCTGTTGCCGGAGACGCTGGGTGACTGAACCGCGCCATCCTGCCCTCGCCGGACAGGACCCGCCATGCAGTCTGTTTCGAACCGTTTCGACCAGTTGCCGGAACCGCCGTACTACGTCGTGATCTTTGCTTCACCGCGGCATGAGGACGCCGCCGAATATCGGCGGACTTCCGCACGCATGCTGCAACTGGCAACCGTACAGCCGGGATTTCTCGGTGTGGAAAGCACATGCGATGCGGAAAGCTTCGGCATATCGAGTTTCATGAAGTGGATGGCCCGTACCTGCTGTTGCAGACCCGCGCAGAGGAATGTGAGCGCATCGCTTCGGCGCATATCGAACTGCGCTCGAACCACCATCCTGGTGAATCGGCATTCGATCGGAATCCGCAAGGGTGAAGCGGAACGGCCCGATGCCCCGATCCATTTTCTGGCAATGCGACGATCCGCAGCCACCACTCCCATTCCGTTTTACCATGCCCGCCTCCTCCGGCTCATGAAGCAGGCAATGCCTACGCGCCGAATCCACATCATCACTGCGTTCATCCCGATGGCATCCTTCGCGGCCCCGGGACAGTCCCGTCGGCATGAACAGATCGAAGACGCGCTCCATGTTCTGAACGTGCGGAAGACACATATCCACGGACACTATGCCGATACCGCCCAACCGCCAGCCAGAAATACCCAGATGCACGTCGCATCGCCGCATCGGCTGGCGCAGAAAACCGGCGCATACAGAACCATTGCCGTCACTGCGACGGCCGCCGGTGTCGTCGTCACCGGCGAGCTTCCGGTCTTGTCATCGGGATTGCCCGAACTGTTCGTCCCTCGCAACGGATCTGTCGAACACATCGAGGCCGCTCGCCGCGATGGCGGCAGCGTATTCATCAACGACCCCCAACGGGAACCGGAAACCATCGACTTCAACGAGTTTCATGACGACGCGATGAAAGAAAAGCCGGTCGTCCTGATACGCCGGATGCCACCGTTCGAATCCATCGCCATCGGCCCGCGAGACGGCATGTTCCCCGGGGTTCTCTCCAACCACATCGCCGGCCACGTCGACGCACAGATCGTTCTGGCTCCCGGAATCATCGAAGGCGGAGGATTGCGATGGCGTTGCGTCACCCGCAATATCGCGCCTTCCGACCGCCCCGTCCCCTGCAGCGCAGCCGATTGCTCCAATCCCCATCGAAGCCCATGCCTCTTTCATCTTCGCCTTCCTTCGCCTCGCGACTGCTGACTTGGTTCGACCGCAACGGCCGTCACGACTTGCCATGGCAGCATCCGCGCACGCCTTATCGGGTCTGGCTGTCCGAGATCATGCTGCAACAGACCCAGGTCAAGACCGTCATCCCGTACTTCCAGCGCTTCGTGGCCGAATTTCCCGATGTAGCGGCATTAGCAGCAGCCGCTGATCTGGATGCGGTATTGACGCTGTGGTCGGGACTGGGCTACTACGCCCGGGCGCGCAACCTGCATCGGGCCGCATGCCTCTGCGTCGAGCAACACGCTGGCGATCTGCCGCGCGATCTCGACGCGTTGTGCGCCCTGCCCGGCATCGGCCGCAGCACCGCCGGCGCGATCCTATCGCAGGCATGGGGCGACCGTTGCGCGATCCTCGATGGCAATGTCAAACGCGTGTTGACGCGCTATCACGGCATCGAAGGCTGGCCAGCCCTGCCCGCAGTGGAAACACGACTCTGGCAACTGGCCGGGCAGCACCTGCCGCGACAACGGCTGGCCGATTACACCCAAGCGCAGATGGATTTCGGCGCGACGCTTTGCACCCGCGCCCAGCCCGCCTGCGTCCTGTGCCCGCTGAATCACGATTGCGTGGCCTTGCGCGAAGGCCGCACCCGCGAGCTGCCGACTCCCAAGCCGAGCAAGACCCTGCCCCAGCGCGAAGCGTTTGTCCTGTGGCTGGAAGACAAAGACGGCCGGATCCTGCTGCAACGCCGGCCACCGGCCGGAATCTGGGCGTCGCTTTGGTCGCTGCCGGAAATGGAAGATAGGGTCAGCGCGACGCAATGGTTCGACATGCACTTTCGCAACCGCTTCGACAAGGCCGAAAGCCTTGCCGAAATCCAGCATGTTTTCAGCCATTTCAAACTGCGGATGCGGCCATTGCGCTGGCGCTCGCTCGCCAGCCGCGCGACGGTACGCGACAATGACGATCTCCGCTGGGTGGCGCGCGACGAATTGAATACCCTCGGCCTGCCCGCCCCGATCCGCAAACTACTCGAACCATGACATGACCAGAACCGTCTTCTGCGAATACGAACAGCGCGAAACCGAAGGGCTGGAATTCACTCCCTACTCCGGCGAACTGGGCAAACGCATCTTCGATCATATCGGCAAGAGCGCCTGGGCCGCGTGGCTCGCGCATCAGACCATGCTGATCAACGAAAACCGGTTGTCGCCGCGCGACCCGCAGCACCGCGCCTTCCTCGAAGAACGGATGCGGAAATTCCTGTTCGAAGGTCACACCGAGAAACCCGCCGGCTACACCGTCCCGGAAACGGAATGAGCCAGGCATCCACCTCATGACGGAACTGCCCCGGCGCCTTTGGCGCTACCCCACCGCCAAAGCGATCGCCAACCTTGCCGCCCATTCCGGCCCGCCGAACACGCCGCTCATGCAGGACCGGTAACGGGAAGTAACCAGCTCGGAACGAATCGGCGAGTTTCCGGAAGCCTACGAACATGCCGGGATGGATGGCGGCGAATGGTTCACCTGGACGGAAATGCCGATCCAGCCGTTCGAGAACCGGACCGGAACCTGGACAGCAACCCGGGCTGGCATCACCTGCTCCGGCACATCGCCCTGCACTTCCATTCCCTGTCTGGTCCTGTCCAGATACCGCGGACCCGGAAGCCGGCATGTCGTCCCCATCATGTACCGCCTGTACGACCGGCACGGCACGGCTTTCCTGATGGACGGCGACACCTGAAACCCTGCCGAGGAACACCGGGTATCCACTCCAGCATTCTGTCCGGTAACCGGAACCAATGACAGTCGCCGCGTTGTCCGTCTGATCCACGACCATCATCCGGCCCGCGCCAAGACCACGGCTGCTCGAAATGTACGCCGCGACTTGCCCGCAAGCCTCCGCATCAGTATCATGGCCGGCCTCATGCGGTCGCGATCAGCGCCGCACTGGCCAGATAGCTCAGTTGGTAGAGCAGGGGACTGAAAATCCCCGTGTCGGGGGTTCGATTCCCTCTCTGGCCACCAATACCAGACGCCCAACCGTTCTCGGTTGGGCGTTTTTCTTTGCGGATTTCACACCACGCGGGCTTTCGGACCATTCTGCCTGTGCCACCGACCGGCAGGAACAGGCCCCTCCTGCGCCCGGTTTGCCTCTCTTCTGCCCTATCTTCTCTCGAAACCCGTACCAACTTCTTCGCCGTGGCGCACGCACATAGCTTTGTTCATCAACCGCTTATGCGTGTGTCGTTGAGAGCGGTTTGTTTGATCGTTTGCAGGAGCAGAGCATAGCGGCTGCGCTAGTTGATGGCGATTCTTGACCCTGGACGCGCCCCGGCGGCGTTGACTGCTCCGGCATCATCGAGCCATGGTGTGGCCCATTGCCTCTGGCAAAAAAAGCGGCGCGACCGAGTGGTGAGACACCCGACCGCGCCTTCCACCACCGTCAATTCGAGGAATGACGATCATGGCAAGTGCAAGCGTATCCGAAAATCCATCCTCCGTGCCCGCGCGGCACTACGAAACCGCCTCGTTGCGACTGACCCAAGCCGTCGCCCTTATCCGCATCCTCGGCATCGCCGTTCAATACGCACCTAGCGAAGGACTTCCCGTGGAAGACGCCTGTGGCGGTGTAATGCATTTATTGGAAGACGTCGGAAGATTGTTCCAACAAGATGGTGGGACAACGTAAAAAATCCCGCCCCCCCCCCCAACGATTATGCACAGCGGTTGAAGCAGGCCATTGGGCGCTGTAATGTGCTGAAGCAATATTGGCAATAGACTTTATTCATAGTCCAAAATCGAAAGATCAGTAATGCCGTAGCATTCACCCGATTCATCGAATATTACATGGACCTTAGGAGTGCCGTCACTCCATTGCACAACACGACGAATTTCTCCAGTCATCATGTCATAACGGCCTCCCTGCCAAGTCCGACTTACGATTTGAAATCGCAATCCCGGCTTTAAATCTTCAAGCCTGATTCCCGTCATTGGTTTTCTCCAAAGATATTGAATACAGCCCCGCGCGTTTCTGTGTGATTACGAGTGTACGGTAGGCTGCGTGCTGCACCTCAAATTCTGATTTGCCTTTATCCCTCGATTTGATCTTGAACAGATCGCTCGGTTTGGCGCTGCTCAGGCCCGCGCGCTGCATGATCCGTTCCGCCGTCGCGGCCTCGCTCTTGAACGACCACAACGCCTCGAACACTTTTGCTTGCCCGTCTGTAAAGCCGATGGGTGTGGCTTGGATGGCCGGTAGCGTCGCCCACTTGAAGTCCGCCGAGAACGGCCCATTCACTGCCATCGTTGGATCGGTAGCCATCGGCTGCACAGATGGAGGCGACGAACCAATGAACGCGATCCTACCGCCGTAGAAGGTGAAGCGTTCTTCCAGTACCAACCATTCCACGCCCGCACCAAAGGGCGATCCGCGCGTCACGCGCGGCCTCGGCGTGATCACCCGGATATCACCGCCTGCCACACGCACCCGATCCAGCAACGCAGGTTCTTGCAGCATTCGTGTCAGATCGCGGGTCAGCAGAACGGGCGAACGACGGGTATCACCAAGCCGCCACACGCCATCGCCCAGATCGTCGATGCCGTCGCGGCTTTCGATGTTGAGTGCGAGACGCATCTTCTGGCGCAGCCAATCTTCATCCAAGGCCAACGCCGCGACATCGGTCGCCTCGACGGTCACTGGCCCGCAGTCCGGGCAACGGCACATCCGTCCACCACGCCCATCGCCCCATACCTGCGCCCGATGCTGCTGGCAATACGGGCACAGCACGAACGACTGGTCCACCACCACCGGCTTGATCGCCCTGCCCACGAATGTAATGACCCATCAAAACCTGCTCAACTCAGGCGGCTAATGCGAACGCCTCAGCCGGGGTTTTCATGGACAGCGCCTGGTGTGGACGCCGGTGGTTGTAGAAGTGGATCCAATCGCC
>JAISFF010000016.1 GCA_031263725.1 Lysobacteraceae bacterium
CCGCGCCGACGCGACTTTATCCGACGAACTGAGTTTCAAGGCCGCCTGTGCGATGGTGGAATTGGCGGTGGCTTCGCCGCCGCCGATTCAATACCCGTACACGCTGCCGGCCGAGGCCAGGGACCGTAATCCCGAACACCTGCATGAAGCCCCTTATTGGGAGCGCAACCCCAATACCGGGGCATGGACCCGGCAGGTCGGCACGGGACAGGCCGGTAACGACCGGCACATGCAGTTCGAGACCGAACCAGCCAGCGCGGAACGGGCCGAAGAACTGGATCATCAGGCGCGCGCGATGCTGGACGCCAACACGAAGAAGATGCCGGCGACGATGGCGGTGGAGTTTCAGCGGGAATACGCACATCGCGGCTGGTCGCAATACGGTCCGGTGCCGACGGCGGTACAGAATGCGCTGGAACATCCGGGCCGGATCGCCGGGCAGGACAACAAGCTGTACGAGCGCAACGCTGAAGGACAATGGATACATAATCGCCTCCTGCTGCGCAACCAGCAGGCGGGTGGTTCGTTGCACGAGGCATTGGAAGTGACCTATCAGACGCAGCAGCGAGCCATGCAGCCCGTAACGATGGCCGAGCCGGTGACAGTGCGTCCGACTCTGGAGGAGTGGCGGGAAGCTGGTTTGTCCGATGCCGATTTTCCGTACGACATGCCACTCCCTGATGCCCCGGAGCACCAAATCGAAAGAGCATCGCTTTCGCAGCGCGAAGCCTACGCCCAAAGTTTGAGTGAAGCCAATCGGCAAGGGCTTGATCGGCAGGCGGCAGAACAAATGGCGTCGGCGAGGACGATACCGCAAGGACTGTCTGAGGTCGCCCTGGAGAAGGCGACGCCCGCCATGAAGCCGCCACAGCGGGCAGAAAGCATCATCGCGGGCGCGGCTCCCATTACAGCGGTTGCAATGCAAGCAGCGCGCCATGCGGCAATCCTGGAAAGGCAAACGGCTACGATAATACCTTCACCGGCTGAAACAGTGAGGGAGGAAACCAGTCCATCCGTATCCGTGACCGTTACGGCTACCGATGACATGGAGGAACAAGAGCCGCGTTTGCGCAACCATGACTTCGAGCAACACCGAATGGATGCCCCTGATTTGGGCAAGCAACGGTTGCCGCCAGATAACAGTGAGCGGATGGATGCGGAGCGAGCAGCACGCGCGTTTCAGTCGCCACAGGAAGGGCCTGTGGGCAGGACAGACCATCGAGACACGGGGAATGTCGTGAATGGTCCGGCGCATACTCCTGCCACGATGGAAAAGGACGCGAGCGAATTCCGCTTCGAGCGGCAGCGAGACCCAGCGCCGCCGCCGATACCCGATGAAGTGCCGGTCCAACATCGGTCGGTCGATCTGCAACACGAGAATGGCGACCATGATCCCGGTTTGCGTGTCAGCGGAAGCCCTATCGACGGGATGAAGGAACAAGCCGGTTTGGGTGGAGACAGGGAGACGAAAGATACACGGGATGGCTTCGACACTTCCTCCGACATGGACTCCCGCATCGTTCAAGAAAATGCACCCCTTTCGGCCATGACGTTTGGCCGTCCCATGGCGGACTCCGGCAAGAAAGACAAGATCGAGGAGAACCCGGTGCCTCGGGTATCCGAATCCGTGGCCCAGCCTTCTCCTTCGCCACGATTCGAGCCACCCATACCGGATGAACCGGAAGCCGAAGTCACCGAGCGCGAGTTGGCGCGGCGCGATCATTACCAGATTCCAGAGGACTACAAACCGACTGGCCATGTCCAGTTCGACATGCTGTATGAAGCCATCGCGTTCGGTAACGAGGCCGACGTGGACCGGGTGCGCGTGGCGCTGCGGGATTGCGAGGCGGGCGATAGATCGGTGGCCGAAGTTGCCGCACGGGTGGATGCGATCAAGGAGGCGACCATGAAGCAAGAGATGGAACAGACGCAGCAGCAGGTGGAGTTGCACGGGATGGATATGGCCGCCCAGCATGGCCCGGTCATGGTGATGACGCTGCGGCGGCCTGGCGGCGCTCCCGAGGGGGACAGCGGTTCGGACGGTGACGGCGGCGGCGGAGGTGGCGGTTGAATCGTCATTGAAATCTATAACAGGAGAACAGGATGGATATCGACAAGCTGTACGAGGAAGTGGTGCGGTTCAACAATGTGCTTCTGGACTATGAGCGACGCCTGGATGTGCTGACGCAGCGGCTTGGACAGATGGCAGGCACATTCGATCGCAGCATCGCCGATGTACGCGCCACGCAGGCGCAGATATTGGATGAGGCCAGCGCCAGAGCGGAAAAGACGATTGACGAGGGTGTGCGCCGGGCTTTGGGGCGGAACTGGAGTGAATTCGACCGCGAAGTAGGGAAAACCCTGTCCCGGCTACAGGAAGGCGGCCAGGAGTTCATACAGTCACGGCAGGCGGCCAACCAGCATGTCAAATGGCTGAGCCTGAAGACGTTGGCGGCCGTCGCGGCCAGCATGGCGGTCCTGATCGGTGGCGGCGCGCTGTTGCTGACGATGGAGTTGAAACGGGTCCACCAAGCTGAGGCGCGGTTGGAGTCCATCGAGGTTCGTGCCGATGTAGCCGAGGCTTCGCGGCATGTGATTATCACGAGTTGCGGCGGACGCCCCTGTATCAGGCTGGAAGCGGACACGCCACGCTG
>JAISFF010000017.1 GCA_031263725.1 Lysobacteraceae bacterium
GGCGATTGGATCCACTTCTACAACCACCGGCGTCCACACCAGGCGCTGTCCATGAAAACCCCGGCTGAGGCGTTCGCATTAGCCGCCTGAGTTGAGCAGGTTTTGATGGGTCATTACAATGCTGCGTTACCTGCGCCGCGCCTATCGGTGGGCGGGTCTGGCCCTCGGCATTTCCAGCAATCCGGTCATGGGTCTGGAGGAATTCAAAGAGCGCCGGCGCCTTCCGCCGTCGGCGGTCTACAACGCCGTGCTGGCCTACGCTCGCCGCTGTGGGGCGCTGAAAGCGCACACTAAGGGTTCGTGTGCGCCCTACTTGTGGATGGTATTGGAGATCGCTTACCTGTGCCGCCTGCGCGGCATCGAGGTGGACACGCTGATTCTCAGCCAGGAGACCCCTGAAGGCCTGCGCACCGATCGCCGCAAGGGCAGCCGCAACAATATCGTGGCGGGACCCCACGGCTACGCGCCGCGTGGGATGCCGCCAAAGCCCATCGGAAGCTCATCATTGAGCGCCGCGGGATGCCCACCGAGATCAATCCCGACCGCCGCCTCGTCTTCCTGGCCGAGACCGGCGACTCCCTTTCCAAGTCCGGCCTGGATGGCGCCTTCCAGCGCCTCATGCTGGCAGCGATCAAGGAAGGCGTCATCACCGAGGACCAGCGCTTCGGACTGCACGACCTCAAACGCAAGGGCGTCACCGACACGCCTGGCACCAAGCACGACAAGCAAGACGCCGCCGGCCTGACCGAGGCGATGATGACTATCTACGACCAGAGCGTGCCGGTCGTGAAACCTTCAGCGGACGGCTGAATGTACGGAGGCAGCAAAAAGGCACCCGGTTAGAACCGTAATCGCCTGATTTTACTACCTTGGAATGGCAGCCCCGGATGGATTCGAACCACCGAATGCCTGAGTCAGAGTCAGGTGCCTTACCGCTTGGCGACGGGGCTATGGAAACTGATTGTAAAACTATTGGTGACAGAATACATCCAGACCGTTTCCTGACCATCTGGAAGGAGATGCCGGCTTTTCGATACCGAATCCATCCAACCGATACGCTTGGCGGCGAACCGCGACGCGACTTAGCGCTTCGAGAACTGCGTCGCGCGACGCGCCTTATGCAGGCCGACCTTCTTGCGCTCGACTTCACGGGCGTCACGGGTGACAAAGCCCGCCTTGCGCAGATCAGTCTTGAGGGTTCCGTCGTATTCGACCAGTGCGCGTGCAATACCCAAACGGATCGCACCTGCCTGTCCGGTCGTACCTCCTCCCTTCGCAGTCACCGTGATGTCGAACTTGTCGCCCATCTGGGTCAGCTCAAGCGGCTGGCGCACGATCATCCTCGCCGTTTCACGGCCGAAAAATTCATCAAGCGGACGACCGTTGATGGTGATGCCACCACTGCCCTTGCGCAGAAAAACGCGGGCAGTGGAAGATTTGCGACGGCCTGTGCCGTAGTTTTGCGTAACAGCCATAGTTGCCTCAGATATCCAGCAGCTGCGGCTGCTGCGCGGTGTGCGGATGTTCGGAACCCTTGTAGACGCGGAGCTTGCGGTACATGGCACGGCCCAGCGGATTCTTGGGCAGCATTCCCTTGACCGCGATCTCGATCACGCGCTCCGGGTGACGCTCCAACGCCTGCGCCAGGGTCTCGGTCTTCAGATTGCCAATATATCCGGTGAAGCGGTGGTATTTCTTGTCGGCCAGCTTGTTGCCCGTGACTGCGATCTTCTCGGCGTTGATCACGACCAGGTAGTCACCCGTATCGACATGCGGGGTATAGACCGGCTTGTGCTTGCCACGCAGACGGCGGGCCAGTTCGGCCGACAGGCGTCCAAGGGTTTTATCAGTGGCATCTACAACGTACCAGTCACGCTGGACGCTCTCAGCCTTGGCGGTGAAAGTCTTCATAAACGGCAACCGTTTCAAAGGGTTGTTGCGAAGCCCCGCGAGGAATGCGGGACGAAAGATCGAGGATTATACATAGCGTTTCCAGCTCCCGCAAGTTCGATTCAGACAAGACGACACTATCCTCCCGTCAGGCCAACGCGGACAACTTGAGCCCGGCAATCCCGGCCAGGATCAGGCCCACGTATGCCAATCGCAGCGCCGGCGCCTGAAACAATACGGTTCCCAGTATCACCGTCCCCGCGGTTCCGACCCAGACCCAGATCGCACAGCCGGATCCCAGCAGAATCTGTCGCATCGCCAACGCCAGTTGCCCAGCATCGCCACGATAGTGAACAGGCAGTGCCAGAGCCGACTCCATGCAAATACCTCAGCCCTACCGTCCAGACGATCTCCAGCACTACTCACGCCACGACCAGACATATCCATGCCGTCCTGTTTGCCTTCCCGCCGTCCCGATATGAAAGCCGGAAGCCACCGGACAGACGACCCACAGCTTCCCGCAACGGACCGTCATCAGTCGATGGCGTCGCATCCCGCCTGTGAAAGCGGATGCGCGGGCCGTCCTGCCAGTTGTCTTATCCCGTGCGCGATGATGCGCCGGTTCATTCCGACAGGTTGCGTCCGTGGAACAGCTCTTCGACCTCCCGCCGCAGCAGTACTTCGATCTTCATACGCTCCTTGAATGAAAGATTCTTCGCCTTCTCTTCGAACAGATAGGTATCCAGATCGAAGTCCTTCAGGTGCATCTTCGTATGAAAGATGTTTTCCTGATACACGTTGACATCGAACATCTCATAACGCGCACGGGTTCCCTTGGCAAGAAAGTCCTGGATGGAATTTATTTTGTGATCGATATAGTGTTTCTTGCCCTTGATGTCGCGAGTAAATCCGCGCACCCGATAGTCCATGATGACGATATCGGACTCGAAACTCTCGATCAGGAAATTCAGTGCCTTCAAAGGCGAAATCACGCCGCAGGTCGCCACATCGATATCTGCGCGGAAAGTCGCGATACCGTGCTGCGGATGCGTCTCCGGGTAGGTATGGACCGTGATGTGACTCTTGTCCATGTGCGCAACCACCGCATCGGATATCACCCCCTTCGCGGCCGACTTCTCGATCACCGGCTGTTCGCTGATCAGGATTGTGACCGACGCACCCTGGGGATCATAATCCTGGCGCGCGACATTGAGGATATTGGCACCGATGATGTCCGCCACATCCGTCAGGATCTGAGTGAGACGGTCGGCGTTGTAAGCCTCGTCGATATACTCGATGTAACGCTGCCGCTCGTCTTCGGAAACGGCATAGCAGACATCGTAGATGTTGAAACTCAGCGCCTTGGTTAGATTGTTGAAGCCCTGAAGCCTCAAGCGTGGCAAAGGTTTGACCACGGCGGTCATGCCTCTGTAAGTAAGGAGAGCGTACAATTATGCGGCAAACGGGATAGCGACGAAACGTTACCGCATCGAATGTGACGCGCGGCAACGATTGCCGGTTTCCTTCTTAGCCGTTAATCTTCAGCCATCCTCCGAATCAGGAAATCTGCCGTGTCCCCTGTACGCTTCGCCAACAGCCCCCTGGCGCTCGATCAGGCCAGCACCAACCGTTTTCTGCTATACTGCCAGCGTCGTCGTTACCCCAATCGCACGGATGTTTTCCGTCCGGGCGATCCTGCCAGCACTCTTTACTATGTGGTCTCCGGATCGGTCAGTATTCTGGTCGAAGAGAATGATGGCCACGAACTGATCCTGGGTTACTACGGACCTGGTGAATTCGTGGGCGAGATGGGGCTTTACATCGAATCGGATCATCGCGAGGTGATTCTCCGTACCCGCAGCCAATGCGACCTGGCCGAAATCAGTTATGAGCGCATGCAGCAGCTTTTGTCCGGCCCGCTCAGCGAAGACGCGCCGAAGCTGCTCTATTCCATCGGCGCGCAGCTGTCGCGGCGGCTGCTCTCGACCAGCCGCAAGGCCGGATCGCTGGCCTTCCTGGATGTGACCGACCGGATCGTCCGCACGCTGTACGAACTGGCCAAGGAACCGGAAGCCATGAGTCATCCGCAAGGCACCCAGCTGAGAGTTTCGCGTCAGGAGCTGGCCAGGCTGGTCGGTTGTTCGCGGGAAATGGCCGGACGTGTGCTGAAGAATCTGCAAGCCGACGGGAAGCTGCATGCCCGCGGCAAGACCGTCGTTCTGTACGGCACACGGTGATCCTATCCCTGTCGATTTGAGAAACGGCTGCCGCAGTACCGCGTCCTTTCGCATGCGGTTCTCGCGGCCAGCCGATGGATCAGGGGTCCCCTGATGGAGCTTGGAAGCGAATTCGTTTGGTTCGTTCTGATCGGGCTGGGCGCGCAGCTGGTGGATGGCGCCCTGGGAATGGCCTATGGGCTGGTGTCGTCCTCGATTCTGCTCAGCCTAGGCATTCCGCCCGCGCAGGTCAGCGCCGGCGTGCATGCAGCGGAGGTTTTCACCACCGGCGCATCCGGCGTTTCGCATCTGGCGATGCGCAATGTCGAAAAGAAGCTGTTCCTGTGGCTCGCCATTCCGGGCATGGCCGGCGGCATCATCGGCGCCTATGTACTGACGCAATTGCCCGCAGACATCATCCGTCCTTTCGTCTATACCTACCTGCTGATTCTGGCGATGCTGATCCTGTTGCGCTCGTTCGGCAAGGCGCGTCCGCGCCATGAAGTGAAGCGCGTGGGTATCCTCGGATTCTTCGCCGGCCTGATGGATGCCAGCGGCGGCGGCGGATGGGGTCCCATCGCGACTTCCACGCTGCTGGCCAAAGGCGGTCAGGCCCGCACCACGATCGGCACCGTCAACGCCGCCGAATTTCTGGTCACCCTGGCCATATCGGTCACCTTCTTCCTCTCAATGGGCCTGGAGCATCTGGAAATCGTGCTGGGACTGCTGGTCGGCGGCGTGGTGGCCGCCCCTATCGCCGCACTGCTGGTCAAGCGTCTGAAGGAGCGCTGGGTACTTTTCGCGGTTGGCTGCCTGCTGCTTTCCATCAGCATTTACCAGATCGGTTCGGCGATCTTCCGTCAGTTCTGAGCGGGGGAATCCCCGACTGGCGTCCCGCCGCGATCCTGGCAACCCCAGTTCAATATCGGCGTCCCCGGCGGCAATATCCGGCGGAAGGTCCCGACCGCGGAAACCTTGGGATTGACCACGACAGGCGATTTGGCCGCCTTCAATAGCGGCAAGTCGGCGCGGCTGTCCGAATACGCGACCGCGATGTCGCCGTAGCCCCGTTCGCGCAACATGCGCATCTTTTCCTCATTGTGGCAATGCCGGGTTGCCACGATCGCGCCACATCTGGGGCCGATCTGACTGCCGATGACCACCACATCCTGATGCGCGACGAACGCAAGTATCGCGCGCGCCAGTTCCGGCGGCGCACCCGTGGCGACCAGCACGCGGTCGCCGGCCGCCCGATGATCGCCGAATACCTTCAGCGCGTCGGGCAACAATCTGGCCCGGACTTCCTCGCGATGGGCGGCCACATAGCGATCGATCCATGCATCGAATTCGCGTGCCCGGTGCAGGCCGAAAGTTGCAATCCACACGTAGCCGGAAATGCCGTAGCGACGAGTCGGCAGAAAAGCGGCCAACGGTCCCAGCAGCGGGGTCGCAAGCAGAGCGGCGATCAAGCGCAGGGCATTGCGCCTGAGCAACCAAGCGAAGAGGTGGCTGCCGGAATCGCCGTCGTACAAGGTGTGGTCGAAATCGAACACCACCAGCCGGGCATCCGGCGCGGGTTGAGGATAATCGCTCATGTTTCGAAGAACAGCTCCCGCAATGCCTCTCCCGGCTCCGGTGTGCGCATGAAGGCTTCTCCGACCAGGAACGCATCGACGCCACCATCCCGCATTCTGGCCACATCGGCCTTGTTCAGGATGCCGCTCTCCGTGACCAGGATACGGTCGGTGGGCACGGCCGGTTTCATCGCAAGAGTGGTGTCCAGAGATACTTCGAAGGTCCGCAGATTGCGGTTGTTGATTCCGAGCAGCGGGGCCGGAACCTGCAACGCCCGCTCCAACTCATCGAGGTCGTGCACTTCCACCAGCACATCCATCCCCAGCTCCATGGCCAGGCTCGAAAGCTCCGCCAGTTGCAGATCGTCCAGCGCTGCGACGATCAACAGAACGCAATCCGCACCCAGCAAACGCGCTTCGCAGACCTGGTACGGATCGATGATGAAGTCCTTGCGCAGCACTGGTAGCGTGCCCGCATCCCGGGCTTCCTGCAGGTAACGGTCGGAACCCTGGAAATAGTCCACATCGGTCAGCACCGACAGGCAGGCCGCACCGCCCAACTCGTAGCTGAGCGCAATCTCCGACGGATGGAAATCCTCCCGGATCACACCCTTGGAAGGACTGGCCTTTTTCACCTCGGCGATCACCGCAGGTTCGCCCACCGCGATCCGCTCGGCTATCGCCGCCGCGAAGCCCCTGGCCGGTACGGCATCGGCGAGCCGCGCCCGCAATTCCGCCATGGGAACCGACACACTGCGCTCGGCTACTTCTTCGACCTTTCGCGCCAGAATGGCTTTCAGAATATCGTTCATCTGTTTCTCTTGGTGCGCGGGTTTTTCCGCATCCACCGCACAATCATGTTGACAGGCGCCGCGTTCCCGATCCGATGGATGGAAACGCTTCCGCCTGATTCATCAGGCCCGGCCGGCCAGCGCCTTGGTGTTGGCCACGAATTCTTCCATCTTCGCCTTCGCCTTGCCCGAGGATATCGTGGCGCGCGCAAGCTCGACTCCGTCGGCGATGCATTCGCTGACTCCTGCCGCATACAGCGCCGCGCCGGAGTTGAGGATGACCACCTCGCGCGCAGGGCCGGGCTGGTCGTCCAGCACGGCCAGCAGCATCGTCTTCGATTCCTGCGGATTGTTCACCCTGAGATTGCGGCTGGCGGACATGGCGATACCGAAGTCTTCAGGGTGTATCTCGTACTCGCGCACCTGTCCGTTGCGCAATTCACCCACCATGGTGCCCGCACCGAGCGAGATCTCATCCATGCCGTCACGTCCCCACACCACCAATGCCCTCTCGGCACCCAACGCCTGCATCACGCGCGCCTGGATACCGACCAGGTCGGGATGGAACACGCCCATGAGAATGCTGGGCGCATTCGCCGGGTTGGTCAGTGGTCCGAGAATATTGAACATCGTGCGTACCCCCATCTCGCCTCTGACGGGAGCCACCACTTTCATCGCGGGATGATGGATCGGCGCATACATGAAACCGATGCCGGTCTCGTCGATCGACCGGGCCACCTGCTCCGGCTGCAACTCGATCACCGCGCCCAGTATTTCCAGCGCATCGGCGCTGCCAGACTTGGAGGAAACGCTGCGGTTGCCGTGTTTCGCGATCTTGGCTCCCGCCGCCGCCGCGACGAACATCGAGCAAGTGGAAATATTGAACGTATACGCGCCATCGCCGCCGGTACCCACGATATCGACCAGATTGGCAGTGTCGCCCACCGGCACCGTCCGCGCGAATTCGCGCATCACCGTGGCCGCCGCGGCGATTTCGTCGATGGTTTCCTTCTTGACCCGCAATCCCGTCAGGATGGCCGCCGCCATGACCGGAGAGACCTCGCCCTTCATGATCTGCCGCATCAGATCGATCATTTCATCGTAGAAAATCTCACGATGCTCGATCGTGCGCTGCAGGGCTTCTTGTGGGGTGATAGTCATCGGTGGCGGACTGGTAACGGAAAGAAAACGCCGCGACGGCCACGATATGGATGTCCGGCCCTGCAAGAGTACCGCAATCGGCGATTGCCCCGCCAAAGGACGCCTGTTTTCCAGCCCCGAAACAGCCTCCCGGCAATGCCCGCATCCGGACGATATGCAGTGCATGCTCCATCTGGATGTACTTGATCCGCACCTCAAGAACTGACTTCGTTCGCATCGGCAGCCCAGAAACAAGAACGCCGGCATCGGGCCGGCGTTCGGATGTATCGCGGAATCGGGAGGCCCGACTCCCCTGCCGCATCAGTGCTTCAGGTTGCGGCGCAAACGCTCCAACGCCTGCAATTGCGCGGTCACCTCGGCCAGCTTGGCCTGGGCTTCCGCCACTTCCATTGCTTCACCGCGGCCGGCAATGATGCGCTCCGCTTCTTCCTTGGCTGCGCGGACGGCATCTTCGTCGATGTCCTCGGCGCGGACCGCCGTATCGGCCAGAATCGTCACGACCTGTGGCTGCACTTCAAGGATTCCGCCGGAAATGGCAAAGTCCAGTTGAACGCCATCGAGCAACGTCACCACGACCTTGCCCGGCTTGAGGCGGGTGATCAGCGGCGCATGCTTGGGGGCGATGCCGAGTTCGCCGACTTCGCCGGTGGCGACAACCAGAGTGGCCTCACCGTGGTAGATCTCCTGCTCGGCACTGACGATGTCGCAATGGATGGTGGAAGTCATTCATCAATTCCTGCTGGGGGCGGACACATGGCCCGCCGTCGCACGATTACCGACAGGTACAAGACCCGTCCGTGTAGTCAAGATCAAGCAGCCAGTTTCTTGGCCTTCTCGACGGCTTCCTCGATGCCGCCCACCATGTAGAACGCCTGCTCCGGCAGATGGTCGTATTCGCCATCGACGATCGCCTTGAACCCACGGATGGTGTCCTTCAGCGGCACGTACTTGCCCGGCGAGCCGGTGAAGACTTCGGCCACATGGAACGGCTGGCTGAAGAAACGCTCGATCTTGCGCGCGCGGGAAACCGCCAGTTTGTCGTCTTCGGACAGTTCGTCCATACCCAGAATCGCGATGATGTCCTTCAGTTCCTTGTACTTCTGCAAGGTCTGCTGGACACGCTGGGCGGTATCGTAGTGTTCCTGCCCAATGACCAGCGGGTCCATCTGGCGGCTGGTCGAATCCAGCGGATCCACGGCCGGGTAGATGCCGAGCGAGGCGATCGAACGCGACAAGGTCACGGTCGAGTCCAGATGGGCGAAGGTCGTTGCAGGCGAGGGGTCGGTCAAGTCGTCCGCGGGCACGTACACGGCCTGGATCGAGGTGATCGAACCACTCTTGGTCGAGGTGATGCGCTCCTGCAGAACGCCCATTTCCTCGGCCAAGGTCGGCTGGTAACCCACCGCCGACGGCATGCGGCCCAGCAGCGCGGACACTTCGGTACCGGCCAGGGTGTAGCGGTAGATGTTGTCGATGAACAGCAGCACGTCCTTGCCCTTGCCGCTCTCGTCCTTCTCGTCGCGGAAATATTCGGCCATGGTCAGGCCGGTCAGGGCGACGCGCAAACGGTTGCCCGGCGGCTCGTTCATCTGGCCGTAGACCATCGCCACCTTGTCGAGCACGTTCGATTCCTTCATCTCGTGATAGAAGTCGTTGCCCTCACGGGTACGCTCACCGACACCGGCGAACACCGACAAGCCACTATGGGCCTTGGCGATGTTGTTGATCAGTTCCATCATGTTCACGGTCTTGCCGACGCCCGCGCCACCGAACAGACCGACCTTGCCGCCCTTGGCGAACGGGCACATCAGGTCGATCACCTTGATGCCGGTTTCCAGCAGCTCGGTGGCCGGAGACTGGTTTTCGTACGAAGGGGCATCACGGTGGATTTCCCACGTCCCCGCCGCGTTCACCGGGCCAGCCTCGTCGATCGGGCGGCCCAGCACGTCCATGATCCGGCCCAGCGTGCCTTCGCCGACCGGGACCGAAATCGCGCGGCCGGTATTGCTGGCGACCAGGTTGCGCTTCAGCCCATCGGTGGAACCCAGCGCAATGCTGCGGACCACGCCATCGCCGAGCTGCTGCTGGACTTCCAGCGTGATATCGGTGCCATCGACTTTCAGTGCATCGTAGATTTTCGGCACTTCAGCGCGCGGAAACTCGACATCGACAACCGCGCCGATGATCTGAACGATCTTGCCCTGACTCATTGTGGTAACTCCAGTAACTTCATAAGTTCGAGTATCGGGAATGGGGAATGGGGATGGCGGCAAAACCCGTGCAACCGCTGACACCCGCTCCCGGCTCTATCACACTGCCGCCGCGCCGCCGACGATTTCGGAGATCTCCTGCGTGATCGCCGCCTGACGCGCTTTGTTGTAAACTAGGTTCAACGTATCGATCAGCTTGGTGGCGTTGTCGCTGGCCGCCTTCATCGCGACCATGCGCGCGGCATGCTCGGAAGCGACGTTTTCCAGGACCGACTGATACACCAGCGATTCGATATACCGGGTGATCACATGATCCAGCACCGCGGCCGGGCCGGGTTCGTAGATGTAGTCCCAATCGTGATGGGGCACATCCGTCTCCGATGGCGGCAACGGCAGCAACTGATCGAACATCGCGCGCTGGGTCATGGTGTTGACGAAGTTGTTGTACACCACGAAAACCCGGTCGACCTTGCCTTCGGTGAAGGCATCCAACATCACCTTGATGACGCCGATCAACTGTTCGACCTTGGGCAGATCGCCCAAATGGGTCACGCTGCCGACCATATTGATCTTGACGCGGCGGAAAAACACCGATGCCTTCTGGCCGATGGTGACCATATCGGCTTCGACATCCTTTCCCTGCCACTGATGAATGTCACCGAGCACCTTGCGGAACAGGTTGTTGTTCAGGCCGCCCGCGAGGCCGCGGTCCGACGAAATCACGATGTAGCCGACCCGCTTGATGTCATCGCGCGCGGCCAGGAACGGATGCTGGTAATCGGTGTTGGCCTTGGCCAGATGTCCGATCACCTGCTTCATCCCATGCGTGTACGGGCGCGAAATCCGCATGCGGTCCTGCGCCTTGCGGATCTTGGAGGCCGAGACCATCTCCAGCGCACGCGTCACCTTGCGGGTGTTCTGCACGCTCTTGATCTTGGTTTTGATTTCGCGTCCGCCTGCCATGTTCTGCTTCCGGTAAGGACGGGATCGACCCCGTTATTGATTCAGTACTGCTTCGATTCCCGCGACAGGAGGCGCCGGATGATTCCAGCGCATCCGTGTCGCGCCATTACCACGTGCTGGTGGTCTTGAAATCGTTGATGCCCTTCTTGAAGGCCGCTTCGATTTCGTCGTTCCAGTCGCCGGTGGCGTTGATCCTGTCCATCATGTCGCCGACGGTATTGCCGAAATGCGCATGCAGTCCGTCTTCGAATGCGCCGATCCTGGCGACCGGAACATCGTCCAGACAACCTTCGTTGACGGCATAGATCGACAGTGCCTGATAGGCGATCGGCATAGGCTGATACTGCCGCTGTTTCATCAGCTCGGTGACGCGCTGACCGCGCTCCAGCTGCTTGCGGGTGGCTTCGTCCAGGTCGGACGCGAACTGCGCGAACGCGGCCAGCTCGCGATACTGCGCCAAGGCGATACGGATACCGCCCGACAGCTTCTTGACGATCTTGGTCTGGGCGGCGCCACCGACGCGCGACACCGAGATGCCGGCGTTCACGGCCGGGCGGATGCCGGCGTTGAACAGGTCGGTTTCCAAGAATATCTGGCCGTCGGTGATCGAGATCACGTTGGTCGGCACGAACGCGGACACGTCGCCGGCCTGCGTCTCGATGATCGGCAACGCGGTCAGCGATCCGGTCTTGCCGGTCACTTCGCCCTTGGTGAACTTCTCGACATATTCCTCGGAAACGCGCGCGGCGCGCTCGAGCAGACGCGAGTGCAGGTAGAACACGTCGCCCGGATAGGCTTCGCGGCCCGGCGGACGGCGCAGCAGCAGCGAAATCTGGCGGTAGGCAACCGCCTGCTTGGACAGATCGTCATAAACGATCAGCGCATCCTGGCCGCGGTCCATGAAGTACTCGCCCATGGTGCAGCCGGAGTACGCCGCCAGATACTGCAGCGCGGCCGATTCGGAAGCCGTCGCGGCGACGACGATGGTGTGATCCATCGCGCCGTTTTCTTCGAGCTTGCGCACCACGTTGGCGACCGAGCTGGCCTTCTGGCCGATCGCAACGTAGATACATTTGATGCCCGTACCCTTCTGGTTGATGATCGCGTCGATCGCCAGCGCCGTCTTGCCGGTCTGACGGTCGCCGATGATCAGTTCGCGCTGACCGCGACCGATCGGAATCATCGAGTCCACCGACTTGTAACCGGTCTGCACCGGCTGCGACACCGACTTGCGCCAGATCACGCCCGGGGCCACGCGCTCCACCGGCGCGCGCAGCTTGGCATCGATCGGCCCCTTGCCGTCGATCGGCTCGCCCAGCGCATTGACCACGCGGCCCAGCAGTTCCGGGCCGATCGGCACATCGAGAATGCGGCCGGTGGTCTTGGCGACATCGCCTTCGCGCAGGTTCTCGTAGTCGCCCAGCACCACCGCGCCGACCGAATCGCGTTCCAGATTCAGCGCCAGCGCGAAGGTGTTGCCCGGCAGTTCGATCATTTCGCCCTGCATGACGTCGGCCAGGCCGAAAATGCGCACGATACCGTCGGAAACGCTGGTGACGGTGCCTTCGTTCCGGGACTCGGCGGACAGCTTGACCTTTTCGATGCGAGTCTTGATCAGTTCGCTGATTTCGGAGGGATTGAGCGTACTCGTAGCCATTTTGGATTCCTTGGAAGCCGCGTTCCAATACAGCGGTTCGCGACTGGATTAACTTTGTTCGGTCACCGAAACCTGGCGCGAGGCGGATGCCCGTGCGCCGAGGCGGCGGTCGTTCAATTCGTCAGTTGACTCTGCAACCGGGCCAGCTTGCCTTTCAGCGAACCGTCGATCACCACATCACCCGCATCGATCACCGCGCCTCCGATCAGGGAGGCATCCACTGCGGTGTCGAGCTTCACTTCACGTCCGAAACGCCTCTTCAGCGCAGCGCGGAGCGTCTCCAGCTCACCCGGCGACAGCTCCGCCGCCGAGGTGACGCGTGCGTTGACGACCTTCTCCTCGTCCGCGCGCAACTGTTCGTACAGACCCGCGACTTCCGGAATCAGGGGCAGGCGGCTGTTTTCGAACAGCAGGGTGAGAAAACGCCGGTAGCTCTCTCCGGCACCCTGCGGCGCCAGCAGCGTCACAGCGTCCTCCGCCGTCAACCCCGGATTCAGCAGGGTGTCCGCCATCCGCGGGGAACCCGCCAGTTGCGCCGAGAACGAAAGCGACTGCGACCAGGCCGCAAGCGTGTTTTCGTCGCGCGCCACCGCGAAGGCGGCGCGGGCATAGGGACGTGCGAGAGTGAGGGATGAGTGGCTCATGATCAGATCTCTGCGGCCAGCTCGTCGAGCAATGCCTTATGCGCTTCCGGATTGATTTCGCGCTTGAGCAATCGCTCGGCACCACTGACCGCCAGTACGGACACCTGCTTGCGCAATTCTTCGCGTGCACGGTTGGCGCTGGCTTCGATATCGGCCAGAGCCAATTCCTTCTGCCGGTCCGCCTCGGTGATGGCTTCGCCCTTGGCTGTCTCGACGATCTGGTTGGCCCGTGCATGGGCCTGATCGATGATCTCGTTGGCCTGAGTGCGCGCTTCCCTGAGCAGCTCGTTGACCTTTTCCTGGGTCTGCGCCAAATCCTTCTGGCTGCGATCGGCTGCGGCCAGACCTTCGGCGATCTTCTTTTGGCGCTCTTCGATGGCCGCGTTCAGCGGTGGCCAGATGAACTTCATCGTGACCCAGACCAGGATCGCGAATGAAAGCATCTGACCGAAGAAAGTCATGCCGATATTCATGGCAAGTCCTCGACAGTGATGATGTCCCGGCCAAGCATTCCGACCGGGAAGAGTCTACGAGTTCGCACGTTGGAACATGCGATGTCCATCAGGTCCCCGACGATCAGGCGCCGGCGACGTTGAGCGCGGACAACAGCGGGTTGGCGAACGCGAACAGCAGCGCCACGGCCACACCGATGATGAACGCAGCATCGATCAGACCCGCCAGTAGGAACATGCGGCCTTGCAGTACCGGAATCAGTTCCGGCTGACGCGCTGCGGATTCAAGGAACTTCGATCCCATGATGGCGATGCCGAGACAGGCACCGAGCGCACCCAGGCCGATGATGATACCGACGGCGACGGCGGTCAGGCCTTGGACGTGGGCGATGAACTCCATGGTGTATCTCCTAACGGTAATAACTTGCTGGTGGAAAGGATGGGGATGAATCGAATCAGTGACTCTCACGCGCGCCGGCAATGTAGACGACGGTCAGAATCATGAAGATGAAAGCTTGCAGCAGAACGATCAGGATATGGAAGATGCCCCAGGCCGCATTGGCGATGACGCCGGGCAGGAAGGCATACCAGTTGGCCAGCAGGCCGGCGATCAGCATGAAGACCAGCTCGCCGCCGTACATGTTGCCGAACAGTCGCATGGCCAACGACAGCGGTTTGACCGCCCACTCGATGATGTTCATGACGATGTTCACCGGGGCCAGGATGAACGCGCCGACGCCGTGCGCGTGGAAAGGCGCGGTGGCGAAATCCCTGGTGAACCCGCCCAGGCCCTTGGCCGCGAGTCCGTGCGCGATGAGGATGAAGAAGACCGAGACCGACAACGCCGCCGTGGTATTCAGATCGGCCGTCGGAACGATCCGGAATGCGATGTGTTGCGCGGCCTCTTTGCCGGCAATGGCCTGGATCAGGATGCCGGGCAGATCCACCGGCAACAGGTCCATGGCGTTCATGAAGACGACCCACATGAAGATCGTCAGCGCCAGCGGCGTCACCGAGCGGCGATCGCCATTGAAAGTGTCTTTGACCTGTCCGTCGATGAACTCGAGGACCATCTCGACGAAGGCCTGTCCCTTGGACGGCACGCCCGCGCTGGCTTTGCGCGCGTACAGGCCGAACCAGAAGACGAAAACCAAACCCAGGACCAACGCAACGATCCAGGAATCGAAATGGAACTGGCGTCCCATCACTTCGGTAATGTTATGGCTCAGGTGATGGCCGATGTACTCGTTCAGCCCACCCGAACTGGTCTGTTCGCTCACGAAAGGGTCCTATCGTCTAATCGAATTGGCCAGTGCATACGCCGATATGGCGATGAACACTCCCAGCAAGACCGCCAAAGCAGGCATCCGAAACCCTGCCACTGCAACGACCACCACCAGAATGATCAGCAACCATTTCAGCAACATGCCCGCCAGCAGCCACCCCAGGGCGACACCGGCGGATCTCACGCCACCGCCCAATGCCAGCAAAGCGGATACCCAATAACCTATTACTACACTCGAACCGCCCGTCAGGACGGCCTCTCCCCACATTGTTCCTTTGGAGCGCGCGACCAGCGACGCCAGTATCACCGCGACGCCTTGCCACACAATGACGCTCCGGGCCAGTTGCCTGCCTGCCGCAACTGAATTCAGCACGGAGCGCCTCCCCTCAAGGGATCGAGTTCGAGAGAACCGAGGGCCGATACAGCCGCCCCCGCTTAGCCAGAGAAGTATAGCAGCGCACCTGCAAGATGAACAACGGCTGTGTGCCGAAAACAAGCCTTTGGTCTAATCCGATCCCGGCATTGCACCGCTCTGACGATCGAACACCGCCATACCCTATGCGGAGGCTGCGTTGCTCTTCCCGGCAACGCGCCATGCTCCGGCATCGGTCAAACCGCCGCCGTGATCACGATCTCGACCTTCCAGTCCGGATTGGCCAGATCCGCCTGCACCGTCGCGCGGGCCGGAGTCTGTCCGGGAATCACCCACTTTTCCCACACTTCGTTCATCACCGCGAAATCGGCGAGATCCCTGAGAAAGACCTGCGCCCGCAGGACCTTGCTCTTGTCCGAACCCGCACGCCCCAGCAAGTCGTCGATCGACGCCAGCACCTGCTCGACCTGACCCTTGGTATCGGCGCTGGGGTCATCCGCCACCTGGCCGGACAAATACACCACCCCGCCATAGATCGTCGCCTCCGCCATGCGCGGGCCAATGTCGATTCGCTGAAGCATAGTTTTTCTCCATCATGTTGATTGTGGGTCTATTGTGACGCGAACGGCGGCCATACGCAGCTGTTCCCGCGCTCACCCGGTCCTCTCCAGAGCGCTGAAACGCCTTGGCCGCGCTCATCAACGCCTATCGTTCCGGGCGCCGGGTCGCGGCAATCGCAGTTCGCTGAAAACGTACGGCCACAACTTGGCGATATTGCGCGCATCGTCGATGCCGCGATGCGCCACGCCTTCGAACTCCAGCCCGGCCATCGCAACAACCTCGCCGAGTCCGGCTTTTCTTTTCAGCGATTGCGCTTCCGCCATCCTTCGCTTGATGTTGATATGTCTGGCAGTGACCGGATTGGGCAACCGGCGGCCCTGCATCGTTCATCGCCCCCGTCATATGGTTGGCGTCCGCGTCATCGCGGCTTACATTGGTCGTCGCGTCCCCACGCTTTCGGCCTATGCACGCCCCTCCCACGCTCCTCCAGCTTCGCGATGCGGTCCGGCGCAATCCAGCCGACTTCATCGCCTGGGTCATGCTGTCCGATGCAGAGCTGAATGCGGGTGATTCCCGCGCCGGCGAACTGGCGGCCCGGCAAGCATTGCGACTGCGACCGGAGCATCCGGAAGCATTGGCGCGACTGGGCCGCGCCCACTGGATGCAGCAACGCTACCAGGAAGCGGCCGAAATTTTGCGCCGGGCGTCCTCGCAGGCTCCCCGACACCCCGGCATCGCCTTGTGGCTGGGCCATGCACTGGAAGATGCCGGCGAGGCCGAAGCGGCTGCCCTCGCCTACCAGCAGGCGCATTCGCTGATGCCCGAGGAACCGTATATCGCCGCGCAACTGCTGAACTGGCGGCGCAAGCTGTGCGACTGGCGCGATCTGGAGCGGTTGTCGGAACAGGTGCGCAAAGCGGTATCCAGCGGCCGGGGTGCCATTGAGCCGTTCGCCTTCCTCAACGAAGAGGCCTCCGCCAACGAGCAATTGATGTGCGCCCGGACACGCGCCCATGCCATCGCACGATCGATTCCCCCGACATCGCCTCTCATGCACAAGCCGGATGCGAACGGCGCGATACGGATCGGATTCCTCTCCAATGGATTCGGCGCCCATCCCACCGGGCTGCTTACGGTGGCCTTCTTCGAAGCGTTGCGTCGATGTTCCGATGCGCCGCAGATACATCTGTTCGCTTTGAATCGGAACGATCAAAGCGATATCCGCATGCGGCTGGAACGCGCCGCCCATGCACTGCATGACCTGTCTTCGCTGCCGCATACCGAAATGGCGCAGCGCATCCGTGATACCGATCTCGATATCCTGTTCGACCTGCGCGGATGGGGTGGCGGCGGCGTTCCCGAAGTACTGGCGATGCGGCCCGCGCCGATCCAGGTCAATTGGCTTGCCTATCCCGGCACTTCGGGGGCACCCTGGATCGACTACATCCTGGCCGATGCGTTCGTTCTGCCGGAGCAGCTCGCAAGCGGCTTCAGCGAATCGGTGATCCGCCTGCCGGGCTGCTTTCAGCCTTCCGATACCACCCGTGTCATCGCCGCGCCGTCTTCGCGCCGCGACTGCGGCCTGCCGGAAAACGGTGTCGTCTTCTGCTGCTTCAACAACAGCTACAAGCTCAATCCGCGCGGTTTTTCGGCAATGATGTCCATATTGCGGCAGGTACCGGAAAGCGTGTTGTGGCTGCTCTCCGGTCCCGGCGCTGCCGACCAGCGCCTTCGCGCCGCTGCGGCGCAAGCCGGCACGGCGCCGGACCGTCTGGTCTTCATGTCCAAGCTCCCTCACTCCGATTACCTGGCCCGGTATCGGCACGCCGATCTGTTCCTCGATACCGTTCCATACAATGCGCATACCACCGCTTCCGACGCGTTGTGGGCAGGCTGTCCGGTACTGACCCGTCCGGGCGGCACCTTTGCCTCCCGGGTTGCCGGCAGCCTGAATCACCACCTGGACCTGGATCATATGAACGCCGACGACGAGGCGACCTATATCCGGATCGCGGTCGAGCTGGGATCGGATCCCGCAGCCCTCCGGCAACTGCGGCAAACCCTGGACTACAGGAAAAAGACCGCCAGCCTGTTCGACATGGACGGATTCACCCGTGGTTTCATCGGAGCCGCAACCGGGATGCTTGCCCGCCCCGTCACGCCCCGATTGCGATGATTGGCCTGGCGATGGCGACCGGTTGAATCGGGCGGCACCAGTGTTTTATCGCTCCCGCATCGGGTCCAGCGCCGATGCCGGCCGAGCGCGGCGACGCAAGCGGCGATCCGGCGCGGCCGGGCGCGGACATTGGCAAGACCCGATGCCGCGCTGCAGAATGGTCCGTCCCCTCCACCACGGGAATGCCGATGAAAAAGCTCAAGCGCAAGGAATACGACGCTCTGGTGAAGCCGCTCCAGATCGAACTGGCCAGTATGTCCAACTGGCTCAAGCACACGGGCAAGCGTCTGGTCGTCGTGTTCGAGGGGCGCGACACCGCAGGCAAGGGAGGCGCGATCAATGCCATCAACCAGCATCTGAATCCGCGCCAGTGCCAGGTGGTGGCGCTGCCCAAGCCCAACAACCGCGAAAGCTCGCAATGGTATTTCCAGCGCTATATCCCGCACCTTCCGGCAGCCGGTGAGATCACGCTGTTCGACCGCAGCTGGTACAACCGCGCCGGCGTGGAAAAGGTCATGGAGTTCTGCACCGGGGAGGAGTACAGGAAGTTCCTGCGCCAAGCTCCCGTATTCGAGAAACTGCTGATCGACGATGGCATTCTTCTCTTCAAATACTGGCTGACGGTGGATCAGTCCGAGCAGGAAGAGCGGTTCGCTGAGCGGCTGGAAAATCCGCTCAAGCGCTGGAAACTGTCCCCGGTCGATCTGCAGGCAAGGGCCCGCTACGACGATTACACGAAGGCACGCGAAAGCATGCTCAAGGCCACGCATACGGACTATGCGCCCTGGACATTCGTGGACTTCAACGATCAGCGCCTGGGAAGGCTCACGCTTATCCGCGATCTACTGGAACGCCTTCCCAACACGGCGGTCGTGGACGATATTCCGCCCTTTCCGCCATTGGAAAAGAAACCGAAGAAAGAAGCCTTCAAGACATTGAAACCGATTGCCCCGTTCCCGATTCCGGGAAAGGGAAAAGAGAAAAAATAGGCTCCGGACATATCCGGTCCACGGCTTTTCCCGGATACCCGCGTCATCGTCGACGCGCCTTCCCGACAACTTTTCCCTTCGGCAGCCTTCATCTACCCTATCGGCCGACCGCGGCAAGCAGCGTGACATCATTCCCTTACCCCATTGCATTCCGCCTCCCACCCGGTTGGTGGAGACGGATCAGATCCTCAGGACTCCAATGGAAGAATTGCTGATAATTACAACCGGCGGGACCATAGACAAGATATATTTCGACGACAAGTCGGACTATCAGATCGGGGATCCGCAAATCGGCCAGATCCTGCAGGAACTCGGCGTCGCTTTCCGCTTCACCGTGATCCCCATCCTGCGCAAGGACTCCTTGTATATCGATGCGGAAGACCGCGAACTGATCCGCGCCACCATCGCCGCGCAATCCACCCGGCATGTGCTGGTGACCCATGGCACCGACACCATGGTGGCCACCGCCGAAGCCCTGCGCTCCATGGAAGACAAGACCATCGTACTGACCGGAGCCCTCAATCCGGCGCGTTTCCGCGGCTCCGATGCGGAATTCAACATCGGCTGTGCCGTCGGTGCCGTGCAGTCGCTGCCCGCAGGCGTCTACATCGCCATGAACGGGCGAATCTGGGACCCGGCGCAAGTCAGGAAGAACGTGGTCGCCAACCGCTTCGAGGCCAGCCGACCGGATTCCAGGCGCCGGGGCTGATCTCTCCATGGCCCACCGCTCACCACATCCCGGTTTCCAAGCGCGCCGCTTCGGACATCAGATGCTGTCCCCATGGCGGATCGAACACCAATTCCACATTGGCGCGCGTGACGGTGGGGATCTGCTCCAGTTTGCTGCGCACATCGTCCACCAGGATGTCGCCCATGCCACAGCCAGGCGCGGTCAGCGTCATCTTGATATCGACCTCGCGCCCATCACCCGCGGCCTTGTGCACATGGGCCTCGTACACCAGACCCAAGTCCACGATATTGAAGGGAATTTCCGGATCGAAGCAGGTTCGCAACTGTTGCCACACCAGCGTTTCGACATCGCCGTCGCCAGCGTCGTCGGGGAGCCGCAATGGCTCCGGAGGCTCCTTGCCGATGGCATCGGCATCGTTTCCGGCGATGCGGAACAAATTGCCTTCGACAAAGACGGTATAGCTGCCGCCCAGTCCCTGGGTGATATAGCCGACGCTGCCGGCGGGCAGGGTCACGCTCTCGCCCTGCGGGACCATGATGGCAGTGCAATCGCGCTCGAAGCGCACGGGTTCGCTGTTACGGGAATACATGACTCTTTTGATAATGAGGGTGACCGCGCCGCTTACAAGGACGCCAGCAGGATCCTCATTCTAGCGAAGGCGCTGTGGTCTTATTCCTTGCATCCCCGATAATAGGCACGATGATCGCAGCCTCCCCTTCCCCCGAAGCCTCCCTGTTCTCCCGCATCGGCCGCTGGCTGTGGCCGCTGCTGCTGCTGCTCGGGTGCATCGCCGTGGCTTTCATGTGGCTGGTGATGGCATTGACGATCAGTCGCCAGGCCGGCTGGATGGCGATCCTGGCCGCCGTGGACGCCGCTTGGATCCTGCGCTTCTGCTCGATGCCCCGGGGCAAGCTGAGGATCGCCATGGCGATCCTGGGCACGATGCTGGTGATCGTCGTCACCAACTGGAGCATCGCTGCCGTCCAGATCGGCGGACAGTTCGGCCTGTACCCGTGGGAAGCCTTGCTGCGCATGGGCCCCGGCTTCGCATGGAACCTGTCGATGCTGGCGAATACCCCTCTAGACCTGTTCTGGCAGGCTCTGGCGCTGGTCATCGCCTGGTACGTCGCCCGCTGACATACCTCCATCGCTTGCGCTACGTTCGTGTCAACCGGAAACCCGCCTGGACGTTTTCACCAGTTGTCCACACACTGACGGCAGTCCCGATGCCAAATCCCGTTCATCATTACCTGGCCGAAAATGTCTTCGCCGACGCCCGATGTGATGTTTCGGACCACAAGACGGTTACCCTATGTTCGTGAGCAGCGGAATCACCGGCTGGAGCGAAACGCCCGCCACGGCTACGACTTGGCCGTCGATCGACGCGTTCCTGGCGGAAATCGGGACGCGGGCGTTCCGCTTCGCCGAAAGCGGGCTGCGCAATCGCGACGACGCCCTGGATACCGTCCAGGATGCCATGATGAAGGTGCTGAAGTATCGCGACCGTCCTTCTTCGGAATGGCCGCCGCTGTTCTGGAGCATCCTGCGCCGGCGCATCATCGATATACAGCGGCGCAACCGCTTCCGGCTGAGCTGGCTACTGCCATCGATGACGCGCGAGGACGATGCGCCCGTGGACTGGGCCGACCGTGATGGGCTCGGCCCGGCGCAGACGCATGCGCAGCGCGAGAGCTATGCGCGGCTGGTGCGGGCCCTGCGGGAACTGCCCGCACGCCAGCGCGAGGCTTTCACGCTGCGGGTACTGGAAGAACTGGATGTAGCGACTACGGCCAAGGCGATGGGATGTTCCGAAGGTTCGGTCAAGACCCATTTATCGCGCGCGCGTCAGGCGCTGCAGAAACAACTGGAGGACATTCAATGAACACGACCTCTGATCGCAATTTCGACCAAACCGTCCAGCAGTTGCATACCGCTGCGCTGTCGGAACTGTCGCCGCACACCCTGAGCCGGCTGCGCGATGCGCGCCAGGCCGCGACTCAAAGCGGACACGCCTCCACGGCACGCCATCATCGCTGGGGCTGGTTGCTGGGCAGCGCCTGCGCAGTGGCCCTGAGCGTGACCCTGGGAATGCAGTTCCTGATGCCGCCGGCGCCTTCGGTCAATGCGCCAGCCGACGGCATGAGCGGCCAGGACGGCATCGGAAGCTACGACCTGCTCATGTCGCTGGAAGACGATCCCGGTTTCTATGTCTGGCTCGGTTCCAACGACATCTCGTCCATGTGAGAGACAACCAATGAAACGATATGCCCTGCTTCTGCTGCCGCTGCTCTCCGCAACCGCGCTGGCGCAGACATCGACGAGCCAGCCGGAATGGAGCCGTTTGAGCAATGCGCAAAAGGAAACGTTGATCGCGCCGCTGCGCGAACGCTGGGATTCGTCCCCGCCCGAGGAGCGCGCCCGAATGCTGGAACACGCGCAGCACTGGCAGTCGATGCCGGCGGAACAGCGCAACCACGCGCGTCATGGGATGCGCCGCTTCGATGCGATGACGCCGGAACAGCGCGATCGCGCACGCTTCTTCTTCGCCTACACGCGGGACATGCCGCCGCAGGAGCGTGCGCGCTTCCAGCAACGCTGGCGCGAAATGACGCCCGCGCAACGCAACGAGTGGATCCGGAGCCAGCCTCAGCCATCCAATCCATGATTCCAGGAAGGCGACCGGAAACGGTCGCCTTTCTTGTTGCCGCGCGTATCGCCACGCTTCCGGAATTCCGCGGGACCGGATTGTCCGGTTTCCCAATCCGGCGGATTCATTGCACTATGTGGAGCAAGCCGTGCCACGCACGCGTCGCCACCGTCTTCCCGCATCTCCATGTTTCGATGAACCCATCCGATGCCCATCATCCGCTGTACCTGATCGATGCCAGCCTCTACATATTCCGGGCCTGGCATTCGATGCCGGATGAATTCCAGGATGCGCACGGCTGGCCGGTCAACGCCGTGCATGGCTATGCCCGGTTTCTGCTGGACTTGCTCGAACGCGAGCGTCCGCGGCACATCGCCATCGCCTTCGATGAAGCGCTGGACAACTGCTTTCGCAACCGGATCTATCCGGCCTACAAGGCCAATCGCGAGCGCGCACCGGAAGAACTGCATCGCCAGTTCGCCCACTGCAAGACGCTGTGCGCCGCGCTCGGCCTGACCGTACTGGCGCATAGCGAATACGAAGCCGACGATCTGATCGGCAGCGCGCTGCACGGCGGCCGTCCGCATGGATTGCGCGGCGTCATCGTTTCGGCCGACAAGGACCTGTCGCAGTTGCTGCTCGACCAGGATGAGCAATGGGACTATGCGCGCAACCAGCGCTGGGACATGCACGGGGTCAAGGCGCGCTATGGCGTGGAAGCGCATCAGATCGCCGATTACCTGGCGCTGTCCGGGGATGCCATCGACAACATCCCCGGCGTATCGGGGATCGGGCCGAAAACCGCGGCAGTGCTGTTGGCGCACTTCGGCAGCCTGGACGAACTATTGTCGCGGCTGGACGAAGTCCCGTTCCTGCGCTTGCGCGGCGCAACACAGGCGGCGACACGCCTGCGCGATCAGTGCGAACAGGTCCTGATCTACCGTCAGCTCACCACGGTGGCGCTGGATGCGCCTCTGGGCCATGCGGAACCGCACTTTACCCGTGGTGCGGCCGACGGCGATCTGTTGATGGCGTTGTGCGACTCGTTGCGCTTCGGCCCGATGACGCGCCGGCGTCTGCGCAAGGCGGCCGATTTGCCCGAATTCTGACCCGCATCGCTCGAGACGAGTTCCCGGCGCGGGAGTAGTATTGACGCATGAACGATACATATTCGGAACGTCGCGTCGTCTACGAAGGCAAATTCCAGCGCATGGTGGTGGATGGGCGTTGGGAATACTGCGAACGCACTCATCCCGGTGGCCTGGCCGCGATCATCATTGCACTGACGCCAGCGCACAAGGTCCTTTTCGTCGAGCAATACCGGATCCCGCTGCAGGCGAAGACGATCGAGATGCCGGCCGGCCTCGTCGGCGACATCCACACCAACGAGTCCATCGAGGAATCGGCGATCCGCGAACTGGAGGAAGAGACCGGCTGGACGGCGCAACGCGCCGAGATCCTGATGATCGGCCCGACCTCGTCCGGCAGTAGCAGCGAGCGCGTGGCTTTCGTGCGCGCCACCGGCCTGAGCAGGATCGGCGAAGGCGGCGGCGATGTCACCGAGGAAATCACCGTGCACGAAGTGCCGTATGCCGGCGCCGCCGCATGGCTGGCGCGGAAAATGCAGGAAGGCTATGAGCTGGATCCCAAGCTATGGGCGGGCCTGTGGATGATCGATCACAATCTCGACGGCAGCCTGCGTGAGTCCTGAACCCGGTAAGCCGCTGCTGGCGGCGGATGCGCCTTCGTCATACCGGATACTGTCGACGCAAAGCGCCTCCCCTTATCTGTTCACCGTCGATCATGCCGGATGCCGTCCGCGCTCGACAACCTCGGCTTGCCCGATGCGGAAATACATCGCCATATCGGCTGGAATATCGGCATTGCCAGCGTCGCCAGATTGCGGACGACCGAGCTGGATGCCGTCACCATCCTGCAGACCTATTCGCGCCTGGTCATCACCTGCGGACCACACAGCCCCCGGACGCGCGAGGCGATTCCCGGTTTCTGTTTCCCTCGCCGGGCACTCCGGGATCAGTAGGTACCGACCAGATTGACGAACCAGCCACGATGCTTGTAGTCGAACTTGGTCAGGTCGTCGCTGAAA
>JAISFF010000081.1 GCA_031263725.1 Lysobacteraceae bacterium
ATCAAGCACAAGCGTCGGTTATTGAATCGCTGGGAGTTCCATCCGGAAAATTTCCTCGGGTTTGTGCAGGTTTCTGCGGTACTTCTACTGCTCAGGCAATTTTGAGATAGGTTCTAATCCGGTTGTGCCGCATCACGGCGAAAGCTTGCGCAATGCGTCATGTTGAATAGGCAATCTGTTTCAGCAATGAGGATGGCCGGGATCAGTAGATCAGAATCAATGTGGCCAGCCCCAGGAAACAGAAGAACCCCATGATGTCGGTTACTGCCGTAACCACGACAGTGCCCGCGACGGCCGGGTCGATATTCATGCGTTTGAGCAATATCGGCAGCATCACGCCCGCGCTGGCGGCGGCGCAGAAATTGATTATCAGCGCGCAAGCGATCACCAGCGACAGCGACCAGCTGTGGAACCAGATCAATGCGATCACGCCGACGACACCGCCGATCAGGATGCCGTTGATCAGCGCGACCCGGATTTCCTTCCACAGCAGAATGCCGGCGTTGCTCGAGCCGACCTGTCCCAGCGCGAGGCCGCGCACCATCAGGGTCAATACCTGCACGGCGGCGTTGCCGCCGATGCCGGCCACGATCGGCATCAGAACGGCCAGCGCCACGATTTTCTGCAGAGTCACCTCGAAGCGTCCGATCACCAGCGCCGCCATGAACGCGGTGAACAGGTTGATGCCCAGCCACACCACACGACCGCGCACGGCGCGCTTGATCGGCGAGAACAGGTCTTCCTCGTCGTCCAGACCGGCGGCGCTCAGCGCCTGATGCTCGGCGCGTTCGCGGATGATATCGACAACGTCGTCGATGGTGATGCGGCCGAGCAGGATATTGTTCTCGTCCACGACCGGGGCGCTGATCCAGTCATGGTCGGAGAATTCGCGGGCGACATCGTGGGCGGGTTCGTTGACATCCAGCGCCGGTTGCTCGTTGTCGATCAGGCGGTTGACCGGCATCGTGGTCGCGTGGGTGACCAGCGATGCCAGTGCGACCCGGCCCAGGTACTGGTGGCGCCGGTTGACCACGTACAAGTGGTCGGTGTGTTCCGGCAACTCGCCGCGCAGACGCAGATAGCGCAGGATCACATCGATCGTGACATCGGCGCGCACGGTCACCACGTCCGGGTTCATCAGGCGGCCGGCGGTACCCTCGGGATAGGAAAGCACCTGCTCCAGGCGTTCGCGGTTTTCCCGGTCCATCGATTTGAGCACTTCGTCGATGACGGTATCGGGCAGGTCTTCGACCAGATCCGCCAGGTCGTCGATGTCCAGGTCTTCGACCGCGGCGATGATCTCGTCCGGGTCCATGTCGGCGATCAGGTTCTCGCGCACTTCGTCGCCGACATGCAGCAGCACTTCGCCGTCGTCCTCGGGATCCACCAGGCCCCAGACCACTTCGCGCTTTCCGGGCGGCAGCGATTCGAGCAGGTTGCCGATCTCGGCCGGAGCCAGCGTATTGATCAGCCGTCGCACCGGGCCCAGACGGCCGCTGTCGAGCGCATCGGAGAGCATGCGCAACTGACGCGAGGTCTTGTCGTGGCGTGCGATTTCGGCCATGCGCGGCTCCGTGGGAAGTGGGTGGCGCCGCGCGATCGGAACGTGCGGCCGGTCAAGCAGTTCGCCGACGGATTATCGCGCGGACGCAAGGATTCGTGTAGACGCAGCCGCTGCGGACGGCGGCTCAGGCCTGGCCGGTGGCGGCCAGCCAGCGTTGGATTCCGGCACGGTCGCGCGCCTGCAACAGCTTGGGCGAAGCGGCGCGCAACAGACCGAGGTCGCTGTTGCGGATGATGCGGCGTACTTCCAGCAGGCTGTTCGGATGCAGGCTGAACTCGGTCAGCCCCAATGCCAACAGCATCCGGGTCAGCCAGGGATCGCCAGCGATTTCGCCGCAGATCGCCACCGGTTTGCCGTTGTGCGCGCTGGTTTCGATGACGTGGTTGAGCAGTTGCAGGACGCCAGGGTGCAGAGGCGAATACAGGTCGTCGAGCGCTTCGTTGCAGCGGTCCGCCGCGAGCAGGTACTGCACCAGATCGTTGGTGCCGATGGACAGGAAATCGACCACGTCCATCAAGCTCTGGACGGCGATCGCGACGGCGGGTACTTCGATCATCGTGCCCAGGGGGATCGATTCGGCAACCTGATGCCCTTCGGCGCGGAGCTGTTCGCTCACCTTGCGCAAGCGCCGGCGCACGCTCAGCAGTTCCTCGCGGCGGCTGATCATCGGGATCAGGATGCGCACGCGGCCGTAGGCGGATGCGCGCGCGATGGCGCGCAGTTGCACATCGAAATGGGCGGGGTGGGCCAGCGACAGGCGGATACCGCGCAACCCCAGCGCGGGATTGTCCTCGTCCCGCGGCGTGAGTCCTTCGTGGCCCTTGTCCGAACCCAGATCGAGGGTACGAATGGTCACTGGCCGGCCGTCCATGCTCAGGACGATGTTGCGATAGACGCGGAACTGTTCTTCCTCGTCGGGCAGACGATCCTGGCCGAGGAACAGGAACTCGGTCCGGTACAGCCCGATTCCGGTCGCGCCGAGCGCATGCGCGCGGATCACATCCTCGTTGCTTTCGGCATTGGCGTACAGCGTGATGTCGGCGCCGTCCAGGGTACGGCTGGGCTTGCCGCGCAGGCGTTCCAGCTCGCGCCGCTCGCGCGCCGATTGCTTGAGCCGCGCGCGATGCCCGCGCAGATCTTCGGCGCTGGGGTTGAGAATGACGTGGCCGGTTTCGGCATCCACGATCAGGACATCGCCATCGTTGATCTTCTGCAGCGCGTGGGTGGCACCGATGATCAGCGGCAGATGCAGGCTGCGCGCCAGGATCGCGCTGTGCGACAAAGCGCTGCCGGTCGCGGTGACCACGGCGATGACGCCCTGCGCTTGCAGTTGTGCGAGTTCCGAGGGCGCGATGGCGTCGCCGATCAGGATATCGCCGGCGGCGCCGAGCAAGGTGGCTTCGCGTTCGTGCAGGTGCGCGTGAATGCGGCCGATGATGTGGTCCAGATCGTCCAGACGGCTTTTCAGGTAGTCGTCCTCCATGCGGCCGAACACGGTGGCCAGCCGGTCGCGCTGCACGCGCAATGCGTAGTCGGCGCTGTAGTGTTCCTCCCGGATCAGGCTGTCCAGGTTGTGCAGCAGTTCGGGATCGTCCAGCAGCAGCGCGTGCAGTTCGATGAATTCGCCGGCTTCTTCGGCCAGCGCGCCTTGCAGGCGCTTGCGCAGATCGCGCATTTCCTCGCGCGCGGCGCGCAGCGCTCGGTGCAGTCTTTGCAGTTCTTCCGGGACGCCGGCTGCGGAGATGCGCTCCTTGTCCACTTCCAGTATGTGCGGCTGGCGGATGCGGGCGCGCCCCAGCGCGTGTCCGGGCGAAGCGCCGGTGCCGGCCAGTTGCAGCCTCATCTGGCGTCGTCCCTGCCGCGTGGCCGCGCCGCGCCGGTGTCGCGCGGAAGGAACGGCGGGCGGGCGAGGGAGCGGGCCGGCATGGGGCGGACTCAGGTATTCTCGTCGAAACGCCGTTCAAACAGGGCTTCGATGGCCTGCATCGCCTCCTGTTCGTCCTCGCCATCGATGCGGACGGTGACGGGTGTGCCCTGGCCGGCGGCCAGCAGCATTACGCCCATGATGCTTTTGGCGTTGACCTCGCGGCCTTTGGCGGACAGCGTGGCGTTGCTGCGGTAAGGCGCCAGCGCCTGCACCAGCTTGGCGGTGGCGCGGGCATGCAGGCCGAGCGGGTTGGGTACGATTAGTTCACGTTCAAGCATCGTCGATGATCGCTCCGTTGCGGGTGCCCGCGGCGGCGGTGGCGGGCAGCTCTTCCAGGGTCTGTTCGGGGTAATTGAGCACTCGCATCAGCATCGGCAGGCTGAGCGCGGCGACGCGCCGTGCCGGCGTGCCGAGCCGGGCCATCCGCGTGGCCAGATTGCTGGGCGTGGCGCCGTAGATATCGGTGAGCAGCAAGACGCCATCACCCTCGTCGACACGGCGCATCGCTGCGGAAGCCCGCGGCAATAACTGTTCCGGATCGGCATCGAACGGAACGGCGAAAGCCTCCACTTTCAGCGGCAAAGGCCGCATCAGTTGCGCGGCGACGGCAAGCAGCGCTTCGCCGATACCGGGGTGGGTGAGGAGGAGGATGCCGCAGGCCATGGGAATGAACATTAGCAGGATGAAGCCATGTTCCGATAGCGGCGGCGGGGCCCATTCGATGGCTGGAAGCGGAAATGCCGTCACCCGGATCAGTGATGATTCATCCAGCCCGATATACGGCATGCACGGTCGGCGCCGTTCGCTCCAGCATCCGCTTCGGCTTGGCGCGCAACCAGACGGCCTGTTTGGGGCAGGTCTCCAAGCCGGCCTGCGCCAGCCTTTGTGCTTGCCTGGTATCGCCAGGCTTCGCCGCGATCATGGCCAGGTCCAGCGCGTGGTACGCCTGCGGCGGAAGGGCGGCATCGTCGAGCAATCGGCAAAAGTCGTCCGGCCCCAACGCGAGACGCTGGAAAAACGGCCGTGCCTGCCGCGGCCATTCCATTGCCATCGTGTCGCTGGCGGCCAGCGCCTGTGCCTGGCCGGCGCCATAAGGCCAGCCCTGCAATGGTGCGGGCGGTTCCGCAACTCAGCCCAGTTCGCGATGGAAGGTCGCCACTTCCTGCCAGCCTTGCTTGCGCACATGCCGGGCCAGCCGTTCGGCCAGATAGACCGAACGATGCTTGCCGCCGGTGCAGCCGAAAGCGATGGTGACATAACTGCGCGTATCGCCGCGCAGACGCGGCAGCCAGGTGTCCAGCAGGCTGGTGATCTGGCTGACGTACTGGATCACATCGGGTTGCTGGTCCAGGTAATCGCGCACGCCGGTGTCGCGGCCGGTGAGCGGGCGCAGCCCGGGATTCCAGTGCGGATTGGGCAGTACCCGCGCATCGAAGACGAAATCGGCATCGGCGGGAACGCCATTCCTATACGCGAACGATTCGAACAGCAGCGACAGCGGCTTGTCCTGGCTGAAGGCGAATTCGGTGACGATCCAGCGTCGCAATTGATGGATGTTGAAGTCGCTGGTATCGACCACGGTATCCGCTTCTTCGCGCAGAGTCTGGGTCAGTTCGCGCTCGCGCCGGATCGCCTCGGGCAGCGACAGGCCCAGGCGGCTCAGCGGATGACGGCGGCGGGTATCGGCGAAGCGGCGCAGCAGCGTTCTGTCGTTGGCATCGAAGAACAGCAGCTTGGCGTCGATGCCGAGTTCCGCCACCAGGCTTCGCCATTGTTTCAGCTGCGACAGATCGCTGTGCCGGCTGCGGGCATCGATGCCAATGGCCAGCCTTTCCGGCAACCGCTCGTCGCGGATCATGCTGCGGATGAAGTCGGGGAGAAACTCCACCGGCAGGTTGTCGACGCAGTAGTAGTCCAGGTCTTCAAAGGTTTTCAGCGCGATCGATTTGCCGGAACCGGAGAGGCCGCTGATGATGATCAGGATGGGATTGGGGGCGTTCATGGGGTTCGACGTTGCAACAGGTTGCTGTGACGGGCGATGAAGATGGCGGCTGGGTCGATGCCCTTGGTCCGCAATATGTGCAGGCGCGTCGCCGCTTCGGTCAGTACGGCGAGGTTGCGGCCGGGCATCACCGGCAGAGTGATCAGGGGCACTTCCAGGTCCAGCACGTTGCGCGTGCCGCTGTCGCCGATCAGGCGTTCGTAGCCGTGCGGGTTGGGCTCGTTCATCGGTTTGGTCAGATGCACGATCAGGCGCAGGTATTTGCTGCGCTTGACCGCGGTGTCGCCGAACATCTCGCGGATGTTGAGTACGCCGAGGCCGCGGACTTCCAGCAGGTCCTGCAACAATTCGGGGCAGGCGCCGTCCAGCACGTCGGGCGCGACCTGAGTGAATTCCGGAGCGTCGTCGGCCACCAGCCGGTGGCCGCGGCTGAGCAGCTCCAGCGCCAGCTCGCTCTTGCCCGAGCCGGCCTCGCCGGTAATCAGCACGCCGATCGAATACAGCTCCATGAAGACGCCATGCAGGGTCACGCTGGGCGCCAGCGTCAATGCCAGGTGGTAGGAGATGAAATTGAGCAGTTCATGGCCGCGCTTGTTCGATACCCACAGTGGGGTGTCGCTTTCGTTGGCGGCGCCGCGCAGGTCCTCGGGACAGGACTGGTTCTTGGTGATGACCAGCGCCAGCGGTCGCGCGCGGATGATCTTCTGGATGGCTCCGGCGCGCGGCTGCGGCTCCAGGGAGTCGAGCCAGGCCAGTTCCTCGGAGCCGAGAATCTGCACTTTGTTCGGGTAGATGACATTGAGATAGCCGGCCAGCGATGGCCGGCGCGCGTTGGTGTCGCCGGCATCGATTTCACGGTTTCCGCCTTTCTGTCCGCCCAGCCAGCGCAGGACAAGCTTGTCCTGAAGCTGATCGAACAGTTCCCGTGCCGTGATGCGGGTGGTGCCCATACGGTCTGTATCCGTAGTCTGAGTTGCCGGTGATTGTCGCCTAGATCGGAACGAATTGCCCCGTGCCACCCGGTATGCCCGACACGGGCGGAATGCGGGATTCCGAAGCCGCATGCGACCAACCGCGCATGCCCGCCGCCGGCCTTCCCGGCGATGATCGCCGGGAACAGAACAGCGGACCCGCTGTGCGCGCATCCGCTGCCGGTTACATCGTTCGCAACGATACGTCCTCCGGCGGATTGCCGGCAACGACGGGGATCATGAATCCAACGCCGCCTGCGCTATGCGCGAAGGCCTGCGTTTGCGGCTCTTGTGCTTGACCAGCAGGCGGTCGAGCTTGTCGGCAAGCAGGTCGATCGCCGCATACATCGTCGGCGCGGTGGCGTCGACATGCAGGGTCCTGCCCGGGATGTTGACGGTGGCCACGACCTGATGTTCCGGCTTGCGCAGACACAACTGGGTACGGATTTCGATGGGCCGGTCGAAATGCCGGTTCAAGCGTTGCAGCTTGTTCTGAACATAATCCGATAGGGCGGGCGTGACTTCGACCTGCTGGCCGTAAGTTTCGATGCGCATCGTCAACCTCCTGGGTGAATCACCGTGGATGGGACTTCGACGAACCGGTTCTAGCTGACACGTACCCGTTCATGCGAAGCCGGGATGTTCATGGCTTCACGATACTTCGCAATGGTCCGGCGCGCCACCGGTATGCCGTCATGTTTCAGCAACTCGGCCAGCCTGGCGTCGGAAAGCGGCTTGCGCGGGTTCTCGTCCGCCACCAGATGGCGGATGGCCGCCTGAATGGCGGTACTGGATGCTTCGCCGCCGCCGCCCAGTTCCACGCCCGAGGCGAAGAAAGCCTTCAGGGGCAAGGTGCCGCGCGGGGTATGCACGTATTTGCCGGCAACGGCGCGGGAAACGGTGGAGTCGTGCCTGCCGATCTCGGTGGCGACTTCGCGCAGCGTCAACGGCCGCAGCGCCTGTTCGCCGAACTCGAGGAAACCGGCCTGTTCGCGGACCAGGCATTGCATGACCTTGAGCAGGGTTTCGCCACGGGATTCCAGGCTCTTCAGCAACCAGCGCGCTTCCTGCAATTGGTTGCGCATATAGCTGGCATCGGCGCCGCCACAATGCCGGATCATCTGTTCATAGCCACGGTGGATGCCGACCCTGGGCTGGGCATGGGCGGTCAGCGCCACGCGCCAGACGCCGCGTTCGCGCCATACCTCGCAATCCGGCACCACGAAGTCCTGGGCCGGCAGACCGCCGATGCGTTTGCCCGGTCGCGGATCCAGTGAACGCAACAACTGCACCGCCTGTTCGGTTGCGTCCGGGTCGCGCTTGAGTGTGTGGGCGATGCCTTCGACGCCGCTGCGCGGAAGCTGCTCCAGCAGGGGACTGCCAGCGATGCACCGCGCCAGCGCACGTCCGGGCGTGTCCTCGGGCAGCACTTCCAGTTGCAGGAGCAGGCATTCGGAAAGATCGCGCGCGGCGATGCCGACCGGATCGAAGCGCTGCAACTGGAACAGGACGGTCAGGATATTGTCCTCGCTGGCGCGGGTATCCGGGAGCAGGGCTTCGGCGATGGTGGACAGCGGCACGCGCAGATAGCCGTCGTCATCCAGGTAATCGATCAGCGATGCGCCGATACGACGATCGCGCGGCGACAGATGCGAAAGGTGCAATTGCCAGAGCAGGTGGGTTTCCAGGGTTTCCTCTTCGGCCACCCGATCGATGATGTCGGTCGCATCGTCGCCGTCGAAACCGCCGGAGCGGGTCGGGGCGAAGGCTTCCCAGTCGGCGCGCTGCGCTTCCTCGTCGGACCATTCGCGGCCCGCGTCGTCGGGGATGATGTCGTTCGCGCCTTCGTCTTCGGTTGCCGTCGCGGCGGCTTCGGCGACCGGCTCGGCAGTGGCTTCCTGCGCGGAGATCTCGTCTTCCCATTCCAGCAACGGATTGGATTCCACCGCCTGGGTGATTTCCTGCTGCAATTCGATGCTGGACAGCTGCAACAGACGGATAGCCTGACGCAACTGTGGCGTCATGACCAGGTTCTGTCCCAACGATGTTTGCAGCTTGGCTTTCATTCCCCGGCGCCGAGAATCGTCCCGTCGATATCGGATCAAACCGGATTATAGCGAAGCGCCGGAAACTTCGAGGTTTGTGTCACCGGTTGCGCACACCGATTCGACGAAAAAGCATGGCGCTAGTGACGGGGAGTGAGATAAATACAGGGGAGAAACCGCGATAAAGCCCGGAAGAAGCCGGATGAAGGCGGCGGAACCCGGACAGCGCCTGCAAAGACATTGCACGGGGCGCAAACAGCGGGGGAGCGGCTCAGTTCGGGTCGATCAGATGACCACCGCCGGCACCACGACCGCCGCGCCCGGCCAGTTTACCGCCCGGCGGCGGCTTCCTCGAACAGCTTGCCCTGGCCGAAGTCCGGGTCGCGCACGTCGCGGCGCTTGATGATCTGGCGGATGCGCTCCTCGGAGAGCGAGAACTGCTTGGCCAGCTCCGGGATGGTCTTGCCCTCGGCCCTCAGCAGGCAGATTTCACGGTCGCGCGGGGCGAGCCGGTAGCCCATGTCCAGGGCGATGTAGATGCGGATGCCGGGGTACTCGGCGCACATCATGTCCGCCACCGCGCAGCCGATCTGCTCGGCCACGGCCGGGTCGATGCCGTGATCGAGCGCCGTCCGCTCCGCGGCTTCGGCCACGTCGGTCAGGAACTCATGGCGCAGGGCATCGACGGTGTTCATCAGGCCCGCGGCTCCTGCTTGTAGCCGGTGCGGCTGCGCTCGGGGTGGCGGCGGGCATCATATTCGAGGGCGGCGATGATCCGTTGCAGGTCGCTGCGGCGGCAGAATTCGAGCCGCTCGACCTTGCAGATGCGCCGCGCCAGGGCGTGCGCGTATTCCCACTCCCGGCCCTGGTCGGCCAGCAGCGCCTCGATCTTGCTGGTCTGCGCCTCGCGGGACAGCGGCGGCGCCTTCGGCTTGCCCTTCCAGCCGCCTTTCGCCGGCTGGCCGAGTTTCATCCGCAGCTCGCCGGCGACGGCATCGAGCTGCGCCTGGTTGCAGTCGCCCGCGCTGCGCACGGCCGGGCCGTGGAGGGCCGAATTGCGCTCGACCAGGTCACGGTAGGCGCCGTCGTCGAGATCGAGCTTGCGGCGCATGGCCTGGATGGCGCGGATCGTCTGCAAGCGCATCTTGCCGGGGCCGATGGTGGCGCGCTGGCGGGCCATTTCAGCGTCCCCCGGTGAGCTGGCGCGTCTGCGGCTGCTCGACGGACGCCGGCAGCTTGCCGGTGTCCTCGAACACCTTGTAGGCGTCGATCTCGGTCTTCACCGCGTTGATGAAGGTCGTGGCCACTTGGCTGGTGGCCTGCGCCTTCTTCACCTTCTCGGCCAGCTCCTCGCCCTTGAGGTCGGAATCGGCCAGCTCCGCCATCTGCTTCAGCAGGAAATCGCAGACATCCTTCATGCTCATGCTGCGCTCCTCGTTCGCTTGTTGATCTGGCGGGTGAGCCGGCCCTTCAACTGGATCAGCTCGCCCACTTCGCGGGGGTAATTGCGCCAATAGCTGTTCTTGCGCATGTTCTCGGCCTTGGTGACGCACTCCAGGCGGTCGAGGGTGATTTCTTCCAGCGCCAAGGTCTTCTTGCCGTCCTTGAAGCGCACCACGTGGCCCGGCGGAATCGGGCCGTGGGCGGCTTCCCACACCACGCGGGCGACAGGCTTCCAGCGCGCAGCCGGATACGGCGCGTCGTCGGTGAATTTGATGCGCAGCTCGCCGTCCTTGACCTTGATGGTGCCGAGCGGGTCGTAGCGGCGGTTCCCGGCGCCGGCCGTCTGGCCCTTCTTGAATTGGGTTTCAGCCATGCGGCCAGGCGCGTAACCGCAGCGTCAACGAACAGACGGGCATCCAGGCCGGCGACGGTGGCTTCGACCTCATCGTCGGCGGTCATACCGAACTGGTCGGCGCGGCGATCGTCAGCACGGCGGACCCGGACAAGAACTTCCTGAGTACCGGCAGTCTGAGCGCCAGTGATCTGGAGAATGAATCCAGCGGATCGGCTTCGGGTAACAACTATGGTCTGGGTTCCAATGTGCTGGGCGGCAGCAAATACGAAATCGCCAAGACCCTGACAGGCAATCTTCTTGGCGGCGGTCATGAAGATGAAAGCCACCGCAGTACGACACACGCGGATATTGCAGAGGGAACAGTGGAAGTCCGTGATGGCGACGACAGCACCTTGGCGGGACTGGATCGCATTGCGATCGATTTGAACAACGCCAACGCATTGCGTCCGATCGACACACAGAAGTTGCAGGAAGTGGTGGAGATCGAGCAGGCCTTGAAGGGCCTGACGTATGAGTTGGGCGTGAACTATATGACCTCCTCCCTGTAATTTGGACCATCCAGAAGTAGAGGATTCGGCGATACTCAGGCCCAAGGAGGCCCGTCGCCATGAAGAAGTCGAAGTTCACCGAAGAGCAGATCGCATTCGCC
>JAISFF010000023.1 GCA_031263725.1 Lysobacteraceae bacterium
TGGATCAAGCACAAGCGTCGGTTATTGAATCGCTGGGAATTCCATCCGGAAAATTTCCTCGGGTTTGTGCAGGTTTCTGCGGTACTTCTACTGCTCAGGCAATTTTGAGATAGGTTCTACTAAATTTCATTATGGCGGACTCACCAGGACAAAGAAAGAAAACAAATGGCTCGATTATTCATGAGCATATCAGGACATATTACTTCCAGATATTGAACATCCAACTGATTGTCCGGACGGTATCGCCTGGCTGGCTTTAATATATGAGACCTGCTAATCGAATATCGTCAATAAACAAAATCAGCCTGATTTAAAAATGCATTCATTACTACTGCCATGGATTCATTCCATTGCGTCCACCCCAGGACATCACAAGGAGAATGGCAACCGGGACAAATACCAACGCTGCCGCCGTACCAATAATCACGCCATGCGCCAAACCAAATAGCTTTGATGCAATGAATATCATGATAAACAACACAACAAGAAACATTAAGACGAAATCTCACCACCGGCCTCCATTGACATGCAACCATTGATTCGACATCTCACTCAAAACGGACATCCAGAATCGTAACATCGGTTTTTGGCAGCAACCTCAAGGTGAAATACTTCTCCTTGAAATATTTGATCTTCTCGCATATCACCGGATGCGGGAGGCCTTCGTATAAAAACACCTCCTTGTCGAATCCCATCGCCTTGAGTTCCTGCGGCAGTATCAGCGCACGCCGCTCTTCCGACTCGCTCCGAGAAACCTCACGGCCACGGTTGGTGCTTTGCCTGCGTACCGTGGTATAGCCGAGCATTTCCGAATAGTCGTTGGCATCGCGCTGTTCGCGTGGAGCGTAGACGATCTGCAAGGCGTGGTTGGTGATGATCGTCCTGGACACCTCCTTGCCGTAGACCGCATCCAGTTGCGCCATGCTCTGGATGATCGGCAGCAGGCGAATGTTGTAGCCGGCCATGTAGCTGACCGCGCTGGCGATGATGCCCACCTTGCCGATGGCGGTGAATTCGTCCATCAACAGCAGGTACTGATGTTTCAGCTCCGGGTTGTTCCGCGGCAGCTCCTTGGTGTTCAGATTGATCAGCTGGCTGAAGAACAGGTTGATGATGAGCCGGCTCTCGGCCAGCTTGTTGGGCTGGATGCCGATATAAATGGTCATTTTCTTCTTGCGCACATCGGTGAGCAGGAAGTCGTCGCCGCTGGTGGCGGCGTCCAGAATCGGGTTGATGAACGGGTTCAACGGTTCCCTCAGCGTGCCCATGATCGAGGCGAAGGTTTCCTCCGCTTGTGAGAGCAGATTAGCGAAAGCCGTCTTCGCATTGTGGCTGAGAAATTCGCGTTCGGAGAGTTGAGTCAGATAGGGTTTGAGTTCGTTGCCATCGCCAGAGGATAGCCGGTATAGCTCGCCCAGGGTGGGAATGACCCATTTCTCTTTCGGGTGCTGCTGGCGACGCTGATGATCGAGGTTTTCGAACAGATACAAGGCAAAGGCCATGAAGGCATTGCGGGCCTGGCTGATCCAGAATTTCTGCGTATCCGACCCGTCCGGATACAGCATCGCCGCAATGCTCATCAGATCGGAGACGCGGAAGGCCGGATCATCGGAGATATAACTGAAGGGGTTCCAGCGATGCGAGCGCCGGTCCTCGGCGAACGGATTGAACAGGAAGACTTCCTGCCCCTGGCTCTGGCGCCAGCCCGAGGTCAGGTCGAAATTCTCCTGCTTGATGTCCAGCACCACTACCGAGCCTTGATAGTCCAGCAGGTTCGGGATCACCACGCCGACCCCTTGCCCGACCGGGTCGGCGCGGCCAGGATCACGAACTGCTGCCCCGGCAGCCGCACCCGCTTGCCGCCAAACCTGCCGACGATGATGCCGGTGGGCGAGGCTTTGAACATCTCCTACCTGGCCAGATCGCCGCCGCTGGCGAAACGCACCCGACCATGCAAGGACCGGGAAGCAGGCCTGAACAGCGGCACCAGCAGAAGAACATAGGCCAACAGTGGCAGGCCGAAACCGATGGCGCCGCCCAGTTTGATTTGCTTGGCGTAAGGCGCGACCTGGGGAAGGTGCAGCGCCTGGACGTACAGCCAATAGGTATTCCACGCTAGTGGCGCGTCCACTTTCAATAGCGTGATGGTCAGATAGCCGGATAGATAGAGTCCGGCCGCCGCTGTCATCGCCAGGCCGCAAACTGCAACCGCTGCTTTGATCTTCTTCCCGCCCATGTTGTCCCCGATCCGGCTCCCCTCGTTCGCACAAGGCGAACGCTAGCAAGGCTATCAGAGAGCAGGGCCAGGCTCCCTCAGGCAGGGCCGGCGATCAGTGTAAGAATTTTCTGACAACAACACTTCAAAGGCGCTGCCCGATTAAGGAACCTCAATGTTCGCTCCTGGCCAGAATCAGCTCTTATTTCAACTACGCTTTCCGGTGAAACTACATCAGCCGAGGCAGCACACAAACTGCCGGCAGCATGAAGAAGAAACCGGCTGCCAGATTCCGGCATCCTCCGGAGCGGGTCTCGATCGGACAGCGCGAAACGCCGGCGAAGGCGACAGCGCCAGGCACGCGCGCATCCACTTCGAGCTGCGCGCCTCTGCCGGCCTGATCGCGTTCGACCGGACGAAAACCCATAACCGTCGAATCACGCAATAGACGATGAGAGGGAGCCAGAAACAACCGAATACATGATCGAACCGTAGCATCGCGCTCATGCAGGCGGCCGTGGCCAGAATCAGCGCGGCTGCCATTCCCTTGCTCCGTCCAGGCGATCCCATTGATCTGCATGACGCGGTGCGCTTTTCCCGATCACACCCGATCCATCAGCCATTGCGACAGCATTCCGACCGGGCGTCCGGTGGCCATGCCGTGCTTGCCGTCGCCGTTGGCGACGCCGGCGATATCCAGGTGCGCCCAGCGCTGGCCTTCGGTGAAACGCGACAGGAAGCAACCGGCGGTGATCGCGCCACCCCAGCGGCCGCCGATGTTGCAGACATCGGCGAAGGTCGAATCCAGCAGACTTTGGTATTCATCCCACAGCGGCAGGCGCCAGGTACGGTCGAACACGTTTTCGCCGGCGGCGACCAGTTCGTCGGCCAGGTCGTCGTGCTTGCTCATCAGGCCCGACGCGGCACGACCCAGCGCCACCATGCAGGCGCCCGTCAGCGTGGCGACATCGATCAGCGCCCGTGGCTGGAAGCGCTGCGCGTAGGTCAGCGCATCGCACAGGATCAGGCGGCCTTCGGCGTCGGTGTTGCCGACTTCGATGGTCCTGCCCGACATCGAGGTGATGATGTCGGACGGCCGGTAGGCGTTGCCGTCGATGGCGTTCTCGACCGCCGGCACGACGGCGACCAGATTCAGCGGCAACTTCATCTTCACCGCCGCGACGAAGGCGCCCATGACGGTCGCGCCGCCGCACATGTCGTACTTCATTTCCTCGATGCCGCCCTGCACCTTCAGATTGACGCCGCCGGTATCGAAGGTGATGCCCTTGCCGACCAGCACATAGGGCTTGGCATCGCCGGCGCCATTCCACTTCAGCACGACCAGCCGCGGCCGGTTGGCGGAACCGCGCGCCACCGCCAGCAGCGCCCCCATGCCCAGCGCCTGCATCTGGCTCTCGTCCAGCGCCTCGGCCTCGGTGCCTTCGTGTCCGGCCGCGAACACCCGCGCCTGCTCGGCCAGATAGGCCGGCGTGCAGATGTTCGGCGGCAGGTTGCCCAGCTCGCGGGTGAAAGCGACTCCGGCCGCGATCGCCTGTCCCTGCGCCAGAGCGGCGGCATCGGCGCCGGCGATCGAAAGCTTCTGCGGGCCGGGCGCTTCGTTCTTCGGTTCGCGCACGGTCGCGCTGTAGCGATAGGCCGCATGATCGGCGGCGATCACTGCCTGGCGGATATTCCAGGCCTGGTCGCGCCCTTCGACCTGCAACTCGGCAAGCGTCAGCAGCACATCGGCGCTGGGGCCGTCCTTCAGGGCGGCGATGGCGCTGGTCACCGCTTTCAGATACTGCGCCGGACCGAACTTGGCGCGTTCGCCCAGACCCACCACCAGCACGCGCGGCGCGGCAACGCCGGGAAGGTCGTGCAGCAGCGTTGTCTGTCCGAGCTTGACGCCGATGTCGCCGCGCGCCCGCAACGCGGCAACGCGGCCGCCGGCCGCCCGGTCGAGCGCCTGCGCGGACGGCGACAAGGCCGGTTCAGCATAAATACCTACGATGATGCAGTGATGGGCCGCCGAGGCCGACACTGCTTGATTCAGAGTGAATTCCAGAGACATTGATCAGATTCCATCGGCAAGTTCCGTACAATCGCGGGGCATGAATCGTGCGCCGGACGTACCGGGCATGCCGCGAACCAATCCATGAGTTTAGAACAACCTTTGCCGATGCCGAAGCTCGACCGCTATCTGCTGCACGATTTCACCCAGAGTTTCCTGGCCACCATGACCGTTCTGCTGGTGGTCAGCCTGGGCGGCGTGTTGGTCGACATTCTGGGCAATATCGCCGACGGCCGGCTGCCGGCGCGGCTGATGCTGTCGCAGTTGGGGCTGCAACTGCTGGTCTACCTGCCGCTGGTGCTGCCGTTGGCGCTGATGCTGGGACTGCTGCAATCGTTCAGCCGTCTCTATCGCGATTCGGAAATGGCCGTCATCAATGCGCTCGGCGTCGGCCCGCAGCGCTTGCTCAAACCCATGCTGCTGCTGGTTGTGCCGGTCGTGGCGATGATCGCGGCCTGTTCCCTGTGGCTCGGCCCCTGGGCCAACCGTACCTCGGAGCGCCTGATCGAGGAGGCCAGCCGCAATCTGGTCATTTCGGGGCTGGAAGCGGGCCGCTTCACCAGCCTGCCCAATGGCGGAATCGTCTATGTGGATGCCATTTCCGAAGACGGCAGCAAGATGCAGAAGGTCTTTGCCCAGCGTTTCCAGGATAACGAGATCGACGTAATCACCGGCCAGACCGGAGAAATCTACTTCGAAACGCGCAACGACCGCTTCCTGCGCCTCAACGATGGTTTCCGCGTCCTCGGGCCGGTCGCTGGCGCGCTGGATTTCAAGCTGATGCGTTTCGCCCGCAACGATCTCGCCCTGCCGATCAAGGGCGGCTCCGGCGAGGAACACCCGCCCGCGACGCTGACCACCCTGGCGCTGTTCAGCGATCCGCGCAGCGTCGTCGTGGCCGAACTGCATTCGCGCATCGCTCCGCCATTGCTGGCGCTGGCATTCGCGCTACTGACCCTGCCGCTGTCGCGCAGCTCGCCCCGCCAGCAGCGCTATGGGCGCATGTTGCTGGGCTTCCTGGCCTATCTGGTCTGCACCAATCTGACCTTCATCGGCGCCGGCGCGTTGGCCTCCGGCAAGATCCCCGCCGCGCTCGGCCTGTGGTGGCTGACCATTCCGCTGCTGGTCCTGGCCACCTGGACCTATCTCAAAAACGGCCGCTTGCCGCGCCGCAAAAGGACCCGTACCGCATGAGCCTGCGTCCGCGCCTCTACGATCTGTATATCGGCCGCGTGGTCCTGGCGACCATCCTGGCCACCTGGGCGGTGCTGGTCGGCATGGACATCGTCATCGCGCTCTCCAACGAAGTCAGCGATTTCGGCAAGGGCAGCTACAACTTCTCCGCCGCCCTGGCCAATGTCAGCTACACCATTCCGCGCCGCGCCTACACGCTGTTCCCGACCGCCGCCGTGATCGGCGCGCTGATGGGGCTGGGACAGCTGGCGGGCAGCTCCGAACTGACGGCGCTGCGCGCACTGGGCCTGTCGCGTCCGCGCCTGAGCATCTCGGTGGCCATCACGCTGATGCTGCTGACCCTGCTCATGGTCGCCAGCGGCGAGACCCTGGGTCCTTGGGGCCAGCGCCAGGCGGATGCGCTCAAGCTGATGGCCAAGACCCGCAACAGCATGGCCGTGGCGCGCTATTCCGGCATCTGGGCGCGTGAAGGCAATATCTTCCTCAACGCCGACGGCGGCGAGGAGCATTTCGAGAACCGCCGGCGGCAGGTGCGACTGAACAACATGCGCCTGTATCAACTGGACGAGAACGGGCGCCTGAGTTCGCTGACCCAGGCCGCCGTCGCCGAACACGAGAACGACGGCTGGCGGCTCCGCGATGTCAGGAGAATCGAATTCGGCGAGCGCTCGGCCAGCGAGCAGCGCATACCCGAGCAGTACTGGGTTTCGAAGCTGGACGCGACCGAGCTAGCCTCGGGCGTCACCAAGCCGCGCAACCTGCCCGCCAGCGAATTGCGTGCCAGCATCGAATACCGCTCGCGCAACGGACTGGATGCGCGCGAATACGAGGATCTGTACTGGAGCCGCTGGTTCTATCCGTTCAATGTGCTGGCACTGTGCCTGGCCGCGATTCCGTTCGCGTTCGGCAGCCTGCGTAGCGGCGGCCTGGGCAAGCGACTGTTCCTCGGCATCGTTTTCGCATTGGCATTCTGGCTGCTGCAGATGCAGTTCGGCCGGCTGGCGGGCGCTTTCCATATCGATTACCGGATCGCCTACGCCATTCCGCCGATACTGATGCTGCTGGTCTCCTGGCTACTGTTCCGGCGCCGCTCCAACTGACGCCGCATACCGGCATTCGATCCGTATCGGTCGCGTATGAGGCGTTGCCGGCGGCCGGCAACGCCTCGTGTCTTCCGTTGGCGTCATCGAGCCGGAAGCACATCTGGCGGGTTATCCATAAAAGCCCGACGAACTGACCCGCACCACGACGGCGGAAGCAGCGGAAAACGGCGCACAAGGACCGGCAGGGCACGAATCGCACTGGAACTCCCGCAGACCTGCCGGAATCCGGGACGCGCAGGCGACGATAAAGAGCCGGCCCCTGACGGGTTCGGCGCTTCGGCGAACTCGCCCGCGCAGGCCGCCATCGCCCTGCATCTGAAACCGGACAGCGCGGCAAGCGCCGTCATTCGGCCACCAGCTTCACCCGCACAAACGTGCGCTTGCCGACCTGCAGCACGCCTTCGAATTCCGGCGCGAACTGCCGTTGCGGGTCCTCCACGACCTCGCCCCGCACGCGCACGGCCTTCTCCTTGAGTTTGCGCATCGCCTCGGAATTGCTGGGCGTGAGACCGACCGCGGTCAGCAGTGCCGCAATGCGCAGGCCGCCGGCCGGAACCTTGACTTCCTGCAGCGGCAGCACCGACGTATCGCCCTGCCCGCTCACCACGGCTTCCCAACCGGCGATCGCCTTCTCGGCGGCGGCGGCATCATAGAAACGGGTGACGAACTCGCGCGCCAGCTTCAGCTTCACTGCGCGCGGATTGAGCTGACCGGCTTCCACGTCGGCGCGCAGTTTCCCGGCTTCCGCCGCCGAAATTCCAAGGCTGAGCAATTCGATCCAGCGCCACATCAGTCCGTCGTCGACCTTCATGGTCTTGGTGACGATGTCGACCGGCGGCTCGCTGATACCGATGTAGTTGCCCAGCGATTTGGACATCTTCTGCACGCCATCCAGCCCCACCAGCAGCGGCATGGTCAGCACGATCTGCGGCGGCTGGCGGCCGTAGCTTTCCTGCAGGCCGCGACCGACCAGCAGATTGAATTTCTGATCGGTGCCGCCCAGTTCGACATCGGCCCGCAGCGCGATCGAGTCGTAGCCCTGCACCAGCGGATACAGGAACTCGTGAATCGCGATCGGCTGCTGCGAGGCATAGCGCTTGGAGAAATCGTCGCGTTCGAGCATGCGCGCGACGGTATGCTGCGCCGCCAGCTTGATCATGTCAGCGGCGGCCATCTTGCCGAACCACTCGGAATTGAAGCGCAGTTCGGTCTTTTCGCGGTCCAGCACTTTGTAAACCTGGTCCGCGTAGGTCTGCGCGTTGGCCAGGACATCCTCGCGCGACAACGGTTTGCGGGTGATGTTCTTGCCCGACGGATCGCCGATCATGCCGGTGAAATCACCGATCAGGAAAATCACGGTATGCCCGAGATCCTGGAACTGGCGCATTTTCGTCAGCAGTACGGTATGCCCCAGATGCAGGTCCGGCGCGGTCGGATCGAACCCGGCCTTGACCCGGAGCGGACGCCCCAGTTTCAGGCGCGCTTCCAGATCCTCCAGCTTGAGGATCTCATCGGCGCCACGACCGATCAGAGCGAGATGTTCTTCTACAGAAAACAACGATGTACTCCCAGGTGGTGGAACGGCCGAAACAAACGTCATGCGTAAACGCCATGTTAAGTGCTGGTTAACCGCGATGCAAAGCCGATTTCCCATTCAGCTCAATGGTTTGACGCACACAGTTCACGCGACTATTTTAGATCGGTCGTATTTTCTCCATAAGTCTTGTGAAGGATAGTGCTGATGTCCGTTTCCGGCCAAAGTTCCGCCCGTAAACAGCTCTTCCAGAAACGTCTCGGTCTCCTTCATGACAGCCTGTTCAAGCGCAAGCTGCAAAAACACTTTCCCGCCGCATTCGCCACGCCCTGGACCCGCCGGCACTGGCTGCACGCCAGCCTGTTCGCCACACTGGGCGCTTTGGTGGCCACCATCGCCCCGGGATTCTCCACCGCGATGCAGAGTCCCGCGCACCTGCACGCGACGCTGCCGCTGGCGTTGCCGCCGGCCAATCCGGGCAGCACGGGCGGCACGGGCGGCTGGCAGGTACTGCGGATCGAATCCGGCCAGACGCTGAGCACGCTGTTCCAGGAGATGGGCATCGATCAATCCACGATGCACCAGATCCTGGACTATCCGGGCACACGCAATTCACTGGCGCGACTGCGCACCGGCGTCGAACTGGGTTTCGACATCGGCGACGACGGGAAACTGCGCGCGTTCCGTTTCGACCGCGATGCCTCGACCCGGATCGAGCTGTCGCTGGACAACGGCAACATCCGCGAGCAAACGCTGGACCGCCCGACCACCACGCGCACCGTGGTCGCCAGCGGCGAGATTACGCAATCGCTGTACACCGCCGCGCGCAAGGCGGGGCTGACGCCTTCGGCGATCAATACCATCGCCGACGACATCTTCAAATACGACATCGATTTCGACAAGGACGTGCAACGCGGCGACCGCTTCAGCGTGGTCATGGAAGAGGTATGGCGCGAAGGCGAGCGCATCGGCGCCGGCAAGATTCTCGCTGCCACGTTCAGCACCCGCGGCAAGACCTATACCGGTTTCCGCTACGAGCACGACGGCAGGACCGAATACTTCGACATCAACGGACGTCCGCTGAAGAAGAGCTTCATCCGCATGCCGATCCAGTACGCGCGGCTGAGTTCCAACTTCGGCGCGCGCCGGCACCCGATCCTCGGCACCATGCGCATGCACAAGGGCGTCGACTATGCCGCGCCGACCGGCACGCCGATCATGGCGGCCGGCGATGCGCGCGTGCAGTTCGTCGGCACCCAGCGCGGCTACGGCAATGTGGTCATCCTCGATCACGGCCAGGGCTATTCCACGCTGTATGGCCACATGTCCCGTTTCGCCGGCATCCGCCAGGGCCAGCGCCTGGCGCAGGGCGCGGTGATCGGCTATGTCGGCGCCACGGGCCTGGCGACCGGCCCGCATCTGCATTACGAATTCCGCGTCAACGGCCAGCATCGCAATCCGCTGTCGGTCACCATGCCGCCGCCGGAGCCGCTGAAGGGCGCGCAACTGGCAGCATTCCAGGCCTATGTCGCCCCGGCGATGGCGCGCATCCAGAATGTCGAACAACTGATGTACGCGGAAGCCTCGCCGCCTCCGGTACGGACGACCGAACGCAAGGGCTGAGCACCCCCCCTGTTTTCATCGGGGCGTCCATCGGCGGCGTCCGGGCACAATCGGCATCGGCTGGCATTGGCGCCATTGAGGAGATCCGTTGCGCATGTCCACCCGTTTCGCCTTCGCGTCCTCGCTCTATCTGGGCATCATTTCCGGCACCAGCGCCGACGGCATCGATGTGGCGCTGATCCAGACCGAACCGGCTATCCGCCTGCTCGCAGGCCATACCTATCCCTGGGACGACAGGTTGCGCGCGCAGTTGCTGTGCCTGGGCCAGGGCCATGACGACATCCAGTCGCTGGACCTGCTGGGCCAACTGGATGCGCAGGTGGGGCTGGCGTTTGCCGATGCGGCGCTACAGTTGCTCGACGATGCCAATATCGCACCATCGCGGGTACACGCGATCGGTTCGCACGGGCAAACACTGCGCCACCGCCCTGCCGCCGATCCACCGTTCTCGATGCAGATAGGCGACGGCAGCCGTATCGCCGAACACACCGGCATCACCACGGTCACCGATTTCCGTCGCCGCGATATCGCGGCCGGCGGCCACGGCGCGCCGCTGGTTCCGGCCTTCCATCGCGCCATGCTGCATTCGCCCGACGAGTCCCGCGCGGTGCTCAATCTCGGCGGTATCGCCAACCTGACGCTGCTGCCGCGGACCGGCCCGGTGCGCGGGTTCGACACCGGCCCCGCCAATGCGCTGCTCGACGCCTGGTGCCAGCGGCATACGGGAATGGCATTCGATCGCGGCGGCGTCCTGGCGACCCGCGGCAAGATCGATCACGAACTGCTGGAACGGTTGCTGGCCGATCCGTGGTTCAGGCAGCCCCCGCCCAAGAGCACAGGCCGCGAAATGTTCCATCTGGACTGGCTACGCCCCCGGCTCGGCGGCACCGAGCCGGTCGAAGACGTGCAGGCCACGCTGGCGGAGCTGACCGCGATGACAGTGACCGACCAGCTCCGCATGCAACAACCGGATACGGAACGGGTACTGGTCTGTGGCGGCGGCGTGCACAACCCGTTGCTGATGCAGCGTCTTTCCAGCTATTTGCCGGATGTCGCATCCGAATCCACCGCGCGATACGGTCTGGACCCCGATTTCGTCGAGGCGATGGCGTTCGCCTGGCTGGCGCGCGAGACCCTGGCCGGCCGGCCCGGCAATCTGCCCGCGGTCACCGGCGCCGAAGGCCTGCGCATACTGGGCGCGATCCATCCGGCTTGAAGCTGGAGCGCCGACGCTTCCGCATACCGAAGGAGCCGCTCACTCACGGTTCCCGGACGGGAGGAGTCTTGCCCGGTTCCTTGATGTGCTTCCACAGCCATGCCAGCAGCAGCAAGGTCGGAATCACCGTGAATGCGCTCAGGACAAAGAACGTGCTGTAGGACGTGGCCTGGACCACGAAACCGGATACGCCGCCGGCGAACTTGCCGGGCAGGTTGGCCAACGATACCAGCAACGCATACTGGGTGGCAGTGAAATTGCGGTTGGTCAGCGACGACATGAACGCGACCAGTACCGTGCCGGCGAATCCCTGCGACAGATTGTCGGCCGAGATTGCCGCATAGAACGCCCACGCCTGCGCGGGAAACTGCGTCATCAGCAGGAAAGCCAGATTCGACAGCGCCACCGCCAGCGCCGCGATCAACAGCATCCTGCGGAACCCGAACGCAGCCACGCAGATACCGCCCAGGAAAGCGCCGGCGATTCCCATCCAGATCCCGTAGAGCTTGGAAACGGTTGCGATATCGGCCTTGGAATAACCGGAATCCAGATAGAACGGCCCGGCCATGACGCCGATGACCTGGTCGGGAAACTTGAACAGCCCGACGAACAGCAGCAGTACGATGCCGAATGCCAATCCGTTCAGCTTGAAGAAACTGCTGAACGGCTGCCAGAAAGCCTCGGCGAAATCGATGCGCCGCCGGATCGCCGCATCCTCCCGAACCTCCGGCTCGCGGCACAGCAGTGTCGCGATGACCGGCAGGCACATCAATCCCGCCATCACCCAATAGGCCGCCTTCCAACTGCCGAAGTCGGCGATGTACAGCGCGCCAGCGCCGGCCAGGATCAGGCCGATCCGGTAGCCCAGCGTGTAGGTCGCCGCCAGCGCCGCCTGCGCGTTTTCCGGCGCGATTTCGATGCGGTACGCATCGACCACCGAGTCCTGCGTCGCGCCAGCGAACGAAGCGATGAGCACCCACAGCACCAGCGCGCCGACGCCCTGTTCCGGATGCACGAAGGCCAATGCCCACAGCCCGATCGCCACCACGACCTGCGCCACCAGCAACCAGGACCGACGGTGGCCCAGGAATGCCGTCAGCGGAAACGCATAGCGGTCGATCAGCGGCGCCCAGACGAACTTCAGCGTATAGAAGAAACTGGCCAGGCTGATCAGCCCGATGTCGTCCAGGTTCAGGCCGACATCGCGCAGGCGGGTCGAAAGCGTGGAAGAAGCGATCAGCAGGAACGGCAGGCCGCAGCCGAAGCCGAGAACCGCCATCGAAGCCGCCGACGGCGTACCGAAGGCGCGCCTGATGCCCGACCAGCCTTTGTACGAGACTGGCTTCCCGCCTTCGCTCATGCGCTGTAATCCACCACGAACGGCGCGTGATCGGAGAAACGCGGTTCCGGGAAGATGCGGCACGACTCCAGGCGCGCGCGCTGCGCCAGCGAGACCAGCTGATAGTCGATCCGCCATCCGACGTTGTTGGCCCGGGCAGCGCCGCGATTGCTCCACCAGGTGTAGTCCTGGCCCTGCGGATGCAGCACGCGATAGGCATCGGCCCAGCCCCCGGCGGGATCGCGCGCGTCCGCTCCCTCGGTGGCGTCGACGCACAGCGTATTGAGCCACTCGCGTTCGCGCGGCAGGCAACCTGAGTTCTTCTGGTTGGAAGTCCAGTTCTTGATGTCCAGACGGCTGCGGACGATGTTCCAGTCGCCGCACAACACATAGCGGCGGCCGCTGCGCAGCCACTCGTCCAGGATCGGCCGCAACCAGTCCATCACCTGGTACTTGAACTCCTGCCTCGGCTCGCCGGAGGAACCGGACGGGATATAGAACGACACCACGCTCAGATCGCCGAACCGCGCCTCGATGTAGCGGCCTTCCTCGTCGAATTCGTCCCAACCCAGCCCGGTGCGAACCTCGTCGGGCTGACGCCGGCTGTAGATGGCCACGCCGCTGTAGCCCTTCCGGGTCGTCGCATCGCGGAACCAAGCCTTGTAGCCCTGCGGAAAGAACTCCGGCGCCGCCAGCTGATGCGCCTGTGCCTTGGTCTCCTGGATGCAGAGCAGATCCACGTCCCGCTTCCGGAACCAGTCGAAGAAACCCTTGCTGGCCGCGGACCGCAGGCCGTTGGCGTTGAAACTCATGATTCGCACTGAACTATGGGGCCTGTAGATAGGAAATGGACAACCGGATGCGGGAAGAATCCGGAATATGCCCTAGAATTGGAGCGCCGCACCGGCAGAATCATCGACAGTCCACCGTTTCCTCGCCGCATTTTTCGCCGAACCATTATGTCCGATTACCGCAATCGCTTCCTGCAACTGGCACTGGCTGCCGATGCTCTCCGCTTCGGCGAATTCACGCTGAAGTCCGGTCGCATCAGTCCCTACTTCTTCAATGCGGGCCGTTTCGACAGCGGCGACCGGCTGGCCCGGCTGGCGGCCTGCTACGCGGATGCCGTCGACGCCGCCGGCCTGCGGTTCGATCTGCTGTTCGGTCCGGCCTACAAGGGAATCCCGCTGGCAACGGCGCTGGCCTGCGAATATGCGCGGCGCGGGCGCGACCTTCCGGTCGGGTTCAACCGCAAGGAGGCCAAGGACCACGGCGAAGGCGGCTTCCTGATCGGCGCGCCGATGCAGGGCCGCAAGGCGCTGATCGTCGACGATGTCGTCACCGCCGGCACCGCCATCGGCGAGGCGCTGGGCCTGATCGACGCCGCGGGCGCGACCGTGGCGGGTATCGTGATCGCGCTGGACCGGCAGGAAATCGCATCCGCAAGCGACCGTCGCTCGGCCACACAGGCGCTTGCCGCCGACAACGGCATCCCCGTGGTCGCCATCGCCAGCCTGCGCGATCTGCTGGCTTTTGCCGAAAGTCAGCCTACACTGCACCCATATCGCTCGCCCTTGACCGCCTATCGCAACCGCTACGGTTGCGCGGATCTGCAATAAACGTAACGGGAGACAGCCATGCGAAGAGCACTATTTCTGGAAGCAGCGGCAATGATGCTGACACTGGCAGCCGGACCGGCTCTGGCGCAGCGCGGCGTCGCAATGGAGAAAAAACTGTACTGCTGGGAGCAGAACGGCCAGCGCACCTGCAGCGACACCCTGCCACAGGAGGCCATCGGGCGGGCGCGCGATGAAATCAGCGCGCGAAGCGGCATGGTGATCGGCAGCGTCGAGCGCGCCCTTACCGCCGACGAGCGGGCCAGCCAGGCGCTAGCGCAGGCCGAACAGCGCGCACGGGCCATGCAGGAGGAAACCCGGCGACGCACCGACCAGGCCATGCTTTCCTCGTATCAGAACGAAGCCGAACTGCGGCGCGTGTTCAACGAAAGCATCAACATGGCCGAGAACAACATCAAGACCGCGCGCTACAACGCCAACAGCCTGCGCACCTCGCTTTCCTTGCTGCTTGCGCGCGCCGGGGCCAGCGAGCTGGAAGGCAGGCCGGTTCCGGAGAAAACCCGCACCGACATCCAGCGCCAGCAGTCCGAGCTGCGTTCGCAATTGCGTCTTCTGCAAGGCCTCGAGCAGCAGCGCATTGCGCTGGACGCGGATATCACCAATACGCTCGCCCGCTATCGCGATCTGAAAAACGTCCAATCCGCGAACTGATCGGGCCGGGCCGGCTTCCCGCCCGTGCGGGACCCTCCGGCTACGCCTGTCCGAATGCCGGAACCCATCAGCCCAGCGACGTATCCGGCAGAACTTTCTGCAGCGCCCCCTGAAATACGCGCTTCACCGAGTTGAGCATTTCCTGCGACGCCGCCTCGAACCGCAGCACCAGCACGGGCGTGGTGTTGGAAGCGCGCACCAGTCCCCAGCCATGCAGCCAGTCGGCGCGCAGGCCGTCGATCATGGTCAGGTGCGCTCCGGAAAAACCGGAACCCTCGGCCTGGACCAGCTCGACGAACCGCGCCACCAGCGCATGCGGGTCCGCCGCGCCGGCATCGATCTTGATCTCGGGCGTGCTGACACCGTTGGGCAGCCGCTCCAGCACCTCGGCAGGCGTCCGCGCATCCGCCGCCAGGATCTCCAGCAGGCGCGCCGCCGCATACAGGCCGTCATCGAATCCGTACCAGCGTTCGCCGAAGAAGAAGTGCCCGCTCATCTCGCCCGCCAGCGCCGCGCCGGTCTCGCGCATCTTCGCCTTGATCAGCGAGTGTCCGGTCTTCCACATCAGCGGACTGCCGCCATGCTGCAGGATGTAGTCGGACAACATGCCGGTGCACTTCACATCATAGATGACCGTCGCGCCCGGATTGCGCTGCAGCAGGTCCGCCGCGAACAGCATCAGCAGACGGTCGGGATAGATGATCTCGCCCTGGCGGGTGACCACGCCCAGGCGATCCGCATCGCCGTCCAGCGCCAGCCCGATATCGGCATCGAACTGCTGCACGGTCGTGACCAGGTCGCGCAGATTCTTCGGTTCGCTGGGATCGGGATGATGATTCGGGAAATCGCCGTCGATTTCGCAATGCAGCGGAATCACCTCGGCGCCGATCGCCTCCAGCAACCGTGGCGCAATTTCTCCGCCCACGCCGTTGCCCGCATCGATGACGACCTTCAGCGGCCGCTCCATCTGCACATCTTCGGCGATGCGCTGGATATACGGCACGTCGATCGCGCGTTGCTCGATACGTCCCGTCTCCGCTGCCCGGTGCAGCCGGCCTGCGGCGATGCGGCGGTACAGATCCTTGATCGAATCCCCGCTCAGCGCCTCGCCGGCGACCACGATCTTGAACCCGTTGTAGTCGGAAGGGTTATGGCTGCCGGTCACCGCGATGCCGCAGCCGGTACGCAGGAAATACGTACCGAAATAGACCAGCGGCGTCGGTGCCATGCCGATATCGATGACGTTGCAGCCGGCCGTGCGCAGCCCTTCGCTCAGCCCGTCCACCAGTTCCGGCCCGGACAGCCGGCCATCCCGGCCGACCACGATTTCGGTCAGCCCCTGCTCCTGCATCAGGCTGCCGACGGCCTGGCCGATCATGACCGCGGTGGCGGAGGTCAGTTCCTTCCCCGCTATTCCGCGAATATCGTAGGCGCGGAAGATATCCTCGCTGAGCTCGGTGGCCACCGCCCCCGGCGTTTCCATGACGGGAAGCGCGGGCGCCAGTTGCTTCGCCGCCGGAGCGGCCGGCTCGGCGGCCGGCGGAATGGTCTTCCCGACGGTCTGCTGCAAGGTCAGCTCCGCCGCTCTGCCCACCGAATCCTTCGCCTTGCCCGGGCGGGCGACGCCGCTCTTTTGTATGCGCGGCAACATCAGCGTCAATACCGCCAGCAGCAGCAGCAGGCCGCCCACCATCAGGCCGCCTTTCGCTTGCAGTTCGAACGGTCCCGCCGGGACATAGGGCAGCGCCGAGACCACATGCATACCGGTTGCCCCGACCGATACGGGTATGTTCTGGCGATCCGCACCGCGCATGCCCTTGGCGACGACGGTATAGCTGCCTTGCTTCAGGCTCAGCAGTGCGCGCGCCGGAACCGGAATCGAATCCAGCGCCTGGCTCAGGCTCGTCACCGGCAGGCTGACATAGACCACCACTTCCTTGCCCGATCCCGTCCGCGCGGGCGCGGCCAGGCCCAGGCGCGGCTGTCCGTCCTCGCGCACCACGCCGGCCCTGGCCTCGTCACCGGCCAGCGCCGTTTCGAGCAAAGCCAGACGCGCATAGCCGAATTGCTCGATGTCCGCATAGAGCGGGCCCAGGTCGCTGGACCAGACCTGCGCCTGCAGCGCTCCCTGCCAATCCGCCATCATCGCGGCGGCGGCGGTCGGGCCGTCGTTTGCCGCCAAGGCGGCCTGCACAGGCGCGGACGCAAGCTTGTCCTGCAACTGCCGTGTCAATTGATTCAACCTGCCTTCCACGGCACCCGCCGCCTGCTGCGACACCTGCACCATGTCTCCGAACTGCGAATCCACCTGCCATTGCTGGATACCGTTCCATCCGAACCAGCCGCCCAGCAGCAGCAATATCACGCCCAGCAGCGGGGTCAGCCACTTGCGCTGCCCTGCCTGGACCTTTCCGTGCTTACCCATAGGTTCCCCCCCCCCCTTTCTTTTCAATGAACCCCGGTATGCCCAAAGCCGCCTTCACCTCTATCGGTTTCGGCGAACGAATCCACTACCTGCAACCGCGCACGCATGATCGGCGCCAGCACCAGCTGCGCGATGCGATCGCCAGGCTGGATGGTGAAGGATTCACGTCCGCGATTCCAGATGCTGATCAGCAAAGGCCCCTGGTAATCGGCATCGATCAGTCCGGTACCGTTGCCCAGCACGATGCCGTGCCGATGCCCCAGCCCGGAACGCGGCAGCACCAGCGCACACAATCCCGGGTCGGCGATATGAATCGAAATGCCGCTCGGGATCAATTCCGCATCTCCCGGCGCCAGGGTGATTTCCGCATCGCAGGCCGCCCGCAGATCCATGCCCGCGCTGGCGGCGGTGGCATAGGCCGGCAGCGGCCATTCGCGGCCGAAACGCGCATCCAGCAGCTTGATTTCCAACATGTGGGAACCCGAACTCATGCCTGCAGCCTCTCCAGGATCAGATCGATCAATTCCTCGGCCAGGCGCGCTTTCGGCGCCTCCGAGAACGCCTTCTCGCCCTCCGGCCAGAATGCGATCATCGCGTTGTTGTCGCTTTCGAAACCGCAACCCGGAACGCCTACCCGGTTGGCCACGATCAGATCCAGGTGCTTGTCTGCCAGTTTCTGCTTGGCATAACGGGCGACATCATCGGTCTCGGCCGCGAAGCCGACCACCAGCTTCAGGCCGGTATCTTCGCGCTTCGCGACCTCGGCCAGGATGTCCGGGGTGCGCACCAGTTCGAGTTTCAGCCCTTCACCGCCTGCGGTTTTCTTGATTTTCTGTGGCGCAATCGCGAGCGGCGCGAAATCGGCCACGGCGGCGGTGCCGACATATATGTCGGCCGGCATCGCGGCGAATACCGCCTCGCGCATCTGTCTGGCCGAACGCACGTTCATCCGCTGCACGCCGACCGGAGTATCCAGATGCACCGGCCCGGCGATCAACGCCACTTCGGCGCCGCGCCGCGCCGCGCTGGCGGCGATGGCGAACCCCATCTTGCCGCTGCTGCGATTGCCCAGGTAACGGACCGGATCCAGATCCTCGTATGTGGGACCGGCGGTGACCACCATGCGGACACCGGCCAGATCGCGGCCGCCGCCGTGCGTCGCGCTTCCCGATGCCAGCGCCGCCACGATCGATTCCGGTTCGCTGAGCCGTCCCGGTCCGGACTCGCCTTCAGCCAGCAATCCATCCTCCGGCCCGATCACCCGCACGCCCCGCTGTTGCAGCAGGGCGATATTGGCGCGCGTGGCCGGGTGCCGCCACATGCAATGGTTCATCGCCGGCGCCACCGCAATGGGAGCGGTGGTCGCCAAGCACAGTGTCGTCACCAGATCCCCGGCGAAACCATGCGCCAGCTTGGCCAGCAGATCCGCGGTCGCCGGCGCGATCAGGACCTGCTGCGCCCAGCGCGCCAGTTCGATATGCCCCATCGCCGCCTCGGCCGATTCGTCCCAGAGGCTGGTCCGCACGGTCCGTCCCGACAGCGCCTGGAAGCTCAGCGGCGCGACGAAACGCTGCGCGCCCGCCGTCATGGCCACCTGGACTTCAGCACCGGCGGCACGCAATCGCCGCACCACTTCCAGCGCCTTGTAGGCGGCAATGCCGCCACCGACGCACAAAAGAACACGCTTGCCATTCAAGATATCCGCTATCGAAGTACTCACGTCGGGACTTTCCTACCTGAAGCAACGCGTTAGCTTACCGCATACGCCCATGCGACCCGATACCGGCAATGCGCTACTTGGATCAATAGTATCCGGCATGAGAATCAAAGACTGGCCGGCATCCGAACGCCCCCGCGAAAAACTGCTCAATCATGGCGCCCGGCACCTGTCCGATGCCGAGCTGCTCGCCATTTTCCTGGGGTCCGGCCTGCGCGGCCGCGACGCCGTACAGATTTCGCGTGACCTGCTTCACAGGCATGGCCCGTTGCGGCAATTGCTCGATCGCAGCCCGCGGGAGCTGGCCAAGCTGCCGGCGCTGGGTCCGGCACGGGCCTGCCGCCTGGCCGCGGCGCTGGAACTGGGCAACCGCCATCTGGCCGCCGCGCTCACCCGCGGCGACGCGATATCCGATCCGCATGTCGCCGGCCGTTACTTTTCCCAGCGCTTGCGCCATTCGCCCCACGAGATATTCGCCGCCCTGTTCCTGGATACCCGCAATCGGGCCATCGTCTTCGAGGAAATGTTCCACGGGACCGTGGACAGTACCGAGGTGCATCCGCGGGAGCTGGTACGCCGTGCGTTGCAGCACAATGCCGCCGCGATCATCGTCGGCCACAACCACCCTTCCGGCTGCACTTTGCCCTCCGCCGCCGATCGCGCCATGACCACGCGCCTGAAGCAGGCCCTGGCCCTGGTTGACATTCACCTGCTCGATCACCTCATCGTAGGCGATGGCGATCCCGTATCACTGGCGGAACGCGGCTGGGTCTGATGCATGGGGCCCCATGCAGGAAGTCCCCGGCCGGGTCGGGTAAAATCTCCGCCCACGCTTCAATTTAGACAGACATTCTCGTGAAACCCCTTATCAGCACCCTGATCGCCCAGGGCATCGAAACCCTGCGCGCTAACGGCACCCTGGGCGCGAATGTCACGGTTCCGGATTTCGTTGTCGAGCGCCCGAAGACGCGCGAACACGGCGACTTCGCCACCAATGCCGCCATGCTGCTGGCCAAGCCCGCGCGCAGCAACCCGCGCGCGCTGGCGCAGCAATTGCTGGACGTTATCCCCGCGCGCGACGACATCGTCAAGACGGAAATCGCCGGACCCGGCTTCATCAATTTCTTCCTGTCGCCGGTGGCGTTTCATCGCGAGATGGCGGCGGTGCTCAAGCAGGGCCGCGAATACGGGCGCAATCGTTCCGGCCAGCGACACAGCGCCGGCGTCGAATACGTTTCGGCCAACCCCACCGGCCCGCTGCACGTCGGCCACGGCCGCGCCGCCGCGATCGGCGACAGCTTGGCAAGGCTGCTGGCCGCCAACGGCTGGAAGGTCAAGCGCGAGTTCTACTACAACGATGCAGGCGTGCAGATCGACAATCTGACCCGTTCGGTACAGGCGCGCGCGCGCGGCCTGACGCCGGACGACGCCAACTGGCCCGAGGACGGCTATCGCGGCGACTACATCCAGGAAGTGGCGCGCGCCTATCTGATGGGCGAGACCATCGAGGTCGAGGGCCGCCGCCTGACCGGTTCCGGCAATCCCGACGATGTCGAATCCATCCGCAACTTCGCCGTCACCTACCTGCGCAACGAGCAGAACCAGGACCTGGCCGCGTTCGGCGTGGATTTCGACATCTACTACCTGGAAAGCTCGCTGTACGCCGACGGCAAGGTCGAGGAAGCCGTCAACCGCCTGATCGAGTCCGGCCACACCTATGCGGAAGGCGGCGCACTGTGGCTGAAGTCCACCGATTATGGCGATGACAAGGACCGGGTCATGCGCAAGTCCGACGGCACCTATACCTACTTCGTGCCGGATGTCGCCTACCACCTGACCAAATGGCAGCGCGGCTACGAACGCGCGATCACCGAGCTGGGCGCCGACCATCACGGCTCCCTGGCGCGGGTGCGCGCCGGCCTGCAGGCGCTGGATGTCGGCATTCCGCAGAACTGGCCGGAATATGTGCTGCATCAGATGGTCACCGTCATGCGCAACGGCGAGGAGGTCAAGATCTCCAAGCGCGCGGGCAGCTATGTAACCCTGCGCGACCTGATCGACGAAGCCGGCCGCGACGCCACGCGCTGGTTCCTGATCGCGCGCAAGCCGGACTCGCAGCTCGTTTTCGACATCGATCTGGCGCGCCAGCAGAACAACGAGAATCCGGTTTATTACGTGCAGTACGCGCACGCGCGCGTCGCCAACGTGGAGCGCAGGCTGCAGGAAAGCGGATACAGCATCAACCAGACCAATGGCCTGTCGCATATGGAGCGGGTCGACAACGAAGCCTCGCAACTGCTGATGTCCGAAATCTCGCGTTGGCCGGAAGTGGTCGAGGCCGCCGGGAAGTCCCTGGAGCCACACCTCGTCGCACAGTATCTGCGCGAATTGGCCTATGCTTTCCACACTTGGTATCCCGATAACAAGATCCTGGTCGAGGATGCCGATCTGCGTGACGCCAGAATGGTCCTGGCGCTCGCTACGCGGCAGATTCTCGCCAATGGACTCGATTTGCTGGGCGTCAGCGCCCCGGAGAGGATGTAATGGCAGCAAAGAACAGCAAGCGCCAGGCCCGGCGCACCTCCGGCGGCAGCCTGCCCGGTTGGGCCTGGCTGGTGATCGGCATGGTCCTGGGCGTGATCCTGTTCCTGCTTGCTTCCGGCATGTTCCAGAAGGACGGCGACGGTTTCGCGCGCTTCGGGCCGACGCCGAACCCCAACGCGCAACCGGTCCAGCTCAACAATCCCGGCGTCGATTCGATCGAAGGCGAAATGCCGCCGCCCGCTGGCGCCGCCGGCGGGACCCCGGACATCTCCGCCTCTTCTTCTGCGAACGATGAACCGAAATACGATTTCTATATCCTGCTGCCCGGCCGCGAGGTACCGATGTCGGACGCGGAAATCGCCGCGACCGCACGCGCCGAGGAAGAGCGCCGCGCACGCGCCGCCCTGACCCAGACACCGGTGAACAGCCTGCCCGCGCCGCTGCCGGAATCGGGCGCGTCCGCGCCGCAGACGGTGGCGACCACCACCGGAACGACTCCCGCGGCAACGACCGCGCCAGCCGTTGGCGCTTCGCTGGCGGCCGCCAGCGCCGAAACGGACATGCGCTACATCCTGCAGGCCGGCTCGTTCGGAAACGTCACGGACGCGGAAGCGACCAAGGCACGCGTCGCATTGCTCGGGCTCAGCGCGCGCGTCGAATCGGCCGAGATCAGCGGCAAGACGGTTTACCGTGTCCGCACGGGACCCTACGGCAGCGCCGGCGAACTGTCCGAGGCCAAGCAGAAGCTCAGCAATGGCGGTCTGCCGGCGCTGGCGATCCGGTCGCAATAAGAGCGACAAGCGGTTCAGCGGACCCGCCACACGTCATGCCTCTCCCAGTGGCCAAACGCGGGCCCGCGCCCGCCCGCTCCAGGCGGGCGTCGCCGGAAACCGAGGCCGCTGTGCCAGCCACCGACCGGCGCGATAATGAGGACCTTTCCATTCCCGCTCCAGGAGCGCGATCATGACCAGAACCGCCCTGATTACCGGCGCCACTTCCGGCTTTGGCGCCGCTGCCGTAAAACGTTTCGTCAGCGCGGGTTGGCGCGTGATCGCCACCGGCCGGCGGCGCGAACGCTTGCAGGTTCTGATCGATGAACTCGGCGCCGGCAAGGTTCATCCCGCAGTATTCGACATCCGCGATGCGGCAGCGATGGAAGCGGCGCTGGCGGCGCTACCGACAACGTTTCGCGATATCGATCTGCTGGTCAACAATGCCGGCCTGGCGCTCGGCACCGCTCCCGCGCAGGACGCCAGCCTGGAAGACTGGCAGACCATGATCGCCACCAATGTCACCGCGCTGGTGACACTGACCCGCCGCCTGCTGCCCGGCCTGGTCCGGCGCAAGGGCGCGATCATCAACATCAGTTCGGTGGCATCGACCTATCCCTACACCGGCGGCAACGTTTATGCAGGCACCAAGGCCTTCGTCAAGCAGTTCTCGCTGGGTTTGCGCGCCGACCTGCATGGCACCGGCGTACGCGTCACTTCGATCGAGCCCGGCATGGCCGAAACCGAATTCACCCTGGTCCGCACGCATGGCGACCAGGCCGCCTCCGACAAGCTATATCAAGGCGTCGATCCCATGACCGCCGAGGACATCGCCGGGACAATCTTCTGGGTCGCGACGCTGCCGCCGCACCTCAACATCAATCGGCTGGAGCTGATGCCGGTGAACCAGTCTTTCGCCGGTTTCCAGGTGAACCGCGCAAGCTGATCCGTTCGCGCCGTATGAAACGGGGAACGGGACCGGCGTTCCCCATCCATCGACGCTGTCTCAGAACAGCTTTTCCATTTCCCCGGCGCGCACGACTGCGGCCTGCATCGCCGCTGCGACGATCCCGGGCAACCCGCTGTCGCCGAATACCTTCAGCGCCGCCGCCGTGGTACCGCCCTTCGATGTCACCTGTGCGCGCAAAGCGCCGATATCCAGATCCGGATTGGCTGCCACCATCGCCGCCGCGCCGGCCGCGGACTGCTGCACCAGCATGCGCGCCGTGGCCCGATCGAACCCGAGCCGTTGCGCCTCCTGCTGCATCGCCTCCATGAACAGGAAGAAATAGGCCGGCGCACTGCCCGCCGCCGCGATCACCGCGTTGATGCCGTCTTCCCGGTCGACCCAGCACACCTTGCCTGCCGCGCTCATCAGGTTGGCGGCGAAACGGCGATCCGCCTGCCCGACGCGATCGGGCGCATACAGTCCGCTCATCCCCCGGCCTACCATCGAGGGCGTGTTCGGCATCACCCGGATGATGTTCACGTCCTCGCCGAGCAACTCCTGGAAGCGTTCGACACGCACGCCGGCGGCAATCGAGAGCACCAGTTTGCGGCTCCAGTCCGTCGCCGGCCGCAGCGCCGCGCAGACTTCCGCCATGATCTGCGGCTTCACCGCCAATACGACGACATCGGCCCAGGCCGCCTGGGCGGCATTGTCGCCGCTGCTGATGACGCCGTGGCGCTGCGCGAGCGCATCGCGATGGGTTCCCGAGGGAGCGCACACGCTGATGCGATCCGCCGGATATCCCCCGGACACGAGTCCGGCAATGATGGCCGCCGCCATGTTGCCGGCGCCGATGAATGCGATTTTCCGATGTTCCATTCTCAATTCAACCTGTGTTTTCCAGCGTTATTCGAACGACCCGTCTTTCCGCGATCCGCGCCTGCACGCCACCCGCATCCGATCGGAGTCCATGCGTGAATGCGAGCGCCATCGGCGCCGTCCGCTTCAGCCCTGCTCCGGTTCCGCGGCGCGCCAGCTCATCCGCTCCCGCGCGATCGCCGCGATCCGGGCGCGTTGCAGCGCCGCGCCGATCGCCGGGCCTTGCAGATGCGGATTCCGGATGTCCTTCACCGTGACCGCCGAAGCGGCCGCGTGCAGCTTCCGCAATTGCCATCCCTGCGGATACCCGGCGTCCTCGCTGCCCAGACGGCCACGCTTGTCCGCCTCGCAGGCCAAGGCCATCCGCGCGATCCGCTGCGGCTTGCGCAAGCCATCGCAACGCGCGATCAGAGCGTACACCGTGCGATCGCGCAGCTCCGCCAGCCGATGCACATTGAGGTGTTCGCGGCAGACGATCTTCGCCAGTTGCCGGTGTTCGGCCGGAATCCTCAGCCGCTGGCACAGCGCATGCAGTGGCTCCAGTCCCGCATGTTCATGGCCGACATGACGCGGCCATTGCTCCCTGGGAGTCAGCGCCTTGCCCAGATCGTGGGTCAATGCGGCAAAACCGACCAGGTCGTCGCCCGGGGCCAGGCGCGCAGCCATGTCGCTGACCAGTTCCTGATGCCGTCCGCTATCGATTTCCGGATGGTATTCAGCACGCTGCGGCACGCCATACAGCGCTTCCAGTTCCGGCAGAACCCGCGCCAGTGCATCCGCCGCGTGCAACGTGCGCAGGAACGCCGAGGGCATCGGTTCGGTCAGCGCCCGCCGCAATTCCTGCCAGACGCGCTCGGGCGTCAGCGCCTCGAGTTCGCCGCTGGCGGCGATCCCGCGCATCAGCGCCATCGTCTCCGGCGCGACCGTGAAGCCCAGCGGGGCGAAACGCGCCATGAAGCGCGCGGCCCGCAATACCCGCAACGGGTCCTCGACGAAGGCCGGGCCGACATGCCGCAACAACCGCGCCCGCAGGTCGCTTGCGCCTCCGAATGGATCGATCAGCGCGCCTTCCGCATCCTGCGCCATCGCGTTGATGGTGAAGTCGCGGCGCGAAAGGTCTTCCTCCAGCGTCACCGCGGGATCGGCATCGACGACGAATCCGCGATAACCGCGTCCCGATTTGCGCTCGGTGCGCGCCAGCGCGTATTCCTCTCCGGTTCGCGGATGCAGGAATACCGGAAAATCCCTGCCCACGGCCTTGTAACCGAGCGCCAGCATCTGTTCGGGCGTCGCGCCGACCACGACCCAATCGCGATCGCCGGGCGGCTTGCCCAGCAACCCGTCACGCACCGCGCCACCGACCAGACAGATGTCCATCGCCGCATGATGCCCGATACCGGCGTGATCTGTCTTTCATTCCCTGGGGAACGCTTTTCGACATGTGCGAATGAAGGCGTCCGGCAAATCCGTCGCGCAACCGCCGCAGGACGAATCCTGCGCACCACGCATCGCGCGGCAACGATTCCACCTCATCATGATCCCGGCCGCTGCCGGGGGCCGGGGCACCGACGCGGCACCGCATCCGGCAGCGAAGCCCGGGCAGGTGCTGCCGTCACTGATCCGACAGCATCCGCGCAATGCTCGCCGCCGCATCGCGGCCTTCGGCCACGGCGGTCACCACCAGGTCGGCGCCGCGCACGCAATCGCCGCCGGCGAAGATTTTCGGATGCGCGGTCTGGTACGGCAGAGGCTGCTCGACGGGAGCGATGATGCGTCCATTGGGCGAACCCTCCACGCCCAGTGCATTCAGCCACTCCGGCACCTGTGGCGAGAAACCGAACGCGATAATCACGATGTCGGCCTCCAGCAACGATTCGCTGCCCTCGATCGGCACCGCGCTCTGGCGACCGCGCGCATCCGGCTCGCCCAGGCGCGTCTCGACCACGCGCACGCCGTGCAGACCATTCCCGGCATCGCCTTCGATCGCCAGAGGCTGGCGGTTGAACAGGAAGCGCACGCCTTCCTCGCGCGCATTGGCGACTTCACGCGCCGAACCCGGCATGTTGGCCTCGTCGCGACGATAGGCGCAGACGACCTTGCCGGCGCCGAGGCGGATCGCCGAACGCACACAATCCATGCCGGTATCGCCGCCGCCGAGCACAACCACGCGCTGGCCGTTGAGATCCGGCAGAACGATCTTGTCTTCCCAGCCCGCGATGGGACGGCCCCAGGGATCGTTGCCGCCGACGATGCGGCTGTTCTGGATCAGGAACGGCAGCGCCGGCAATACACCGGGCAGATCCTGGCCCGGCAGGCCGCCGTCGGTATAGCGATAAGCGCCGGTGCCGAGGAAGACGGCATCGTATTCCCCGAGCAACTGCCCGATGGTCACATCGCGGCCGATCTCGACGCCGAGCCGGAATTCGATGCCCATCTCCTCCAGCACTTCGCGGCGACGCGCGATCACCGCCTTGTCCAGCTTGAAACTGGGGATGCCGAATTGCAGCAGGCCGCCGATCTGCTCGTAGCGGTCGTAGACCACGGCCTGGATGCCGGTCCGCGCCAGCCGATCCGCGCAGGCGATGCCGGCCGGTCCCGCGCCGACCACCGCCACGCGCTTGCCGGTGGGCTGCACGTCCGACAGGTCGGGACGCCAGCCCTGATCGAAGGCGGTATCGGCGATGTACTTTTCGACCGCGCCGATGGTAACCGCGCCGAACCCGTCGTTGAGGGTGCAACTGCCTTCGCACAGGCGGTCCTGCGGGCAGACCCGGCCGCAGACTTCCGGCAGCGGATTGGTCGAATGACACAGCGCGGCGGCCTCGGCGATCCGGTTTTCCTGCAACAGTTGCAGCCACTGCGGGATCGCATTGTGCACCGGACATTTCCAGCTGCAATACGGATTGCCGCAGTCCAGGCAGCGGCCCGCCTGATGCTGCGCCTCGGACAGGCCGAACTTGCCGTACAGCTCGCCCCAGTCGCCGGAAGTACGCAGTTCGACCGGAATCCTGCGCGGCATTTCGCGTGGCAGATCGAGGAATTGGAAGACTTGTTTGCGGCTCATGGGAAATCAGCGCTGAAGAATGGGGAGAAGGATGCGAAGCGGCCGGTGGATCGCCATCTTCATGACGGCCAGCTCCGGATGGCGCCGCTGCTCGGCACGCTGGCGAACACCGGCAAGGCTTCGACCTGGCGCACGAATCCGGCCAGGCGCGGAAACGATGCGGCGGCGACGCTGTCGGGCATCACCAGATGCGCGAACGTCCAGGATGCGGCCAGCGTGATGCCGGCCAGTCCGACGCGGTCATTGGCGACGGACGGCGGATGCCGTTCCATTGCCGCCTCCAGTTCCGTGCAGGCGGCAATCACCTGCGTCGCCGAACGCGCGATCAACGGCAGATAGCGTTTGTCTTCCGGGCGCCGTTTCTGTTCGTAGGCGATCTGCGCGGCCTTTTCGCAAACGGCCAACGCCAAACCGATGATGCGCAATGCATGCGCGCGATCAGGCGCATCCGCAGGCAACAACCGCCGTTCGGGTTTCGCTTGCGATTCGAAATAATCGAGGATCAATCCGGAGTCGATCAGCTTCTGTCCGTCGTCCAGCACCAATGTCGGCGCCTTGAGCACAGGATTGATCTGCGCGAACGCATCGCGGTCGTCGAACGGCGACAGCGAGCGGTGTTCAAACGCCACGCCATAACGCCGCAGCGCGATGGCGGTGCGGCGCACGTAGGGGGAAAACAGGGTTCCGATCAATTGCATGGCGGCCTCGGCTCGAAGAACGGGAGAAAGACGAGAGCCGGTCCCTGGCTGCTTCCCCCAACGGTGGTCACGCGGCGCGGCGCAAGGTATCGGCCAGCGATTCGATGCTGGCGGCTTTCGGTTTCACCAGCCAGAACTTGCCGATGTAATCGCGGAACTCGTCGAGGATCTGCTGCGCCCAGATGCTGCCGGTCAGTTCGCGATGACGCTCGATCAGGCGATGCAGATGTTGGCGATAGTTCTCGAAGCCTTCCGGCGAGATGCGGTTGATGTCGATCAGCTCGTGGTTGTAGCGATCGACGAAATCGCGATCCAGATCCAGCACATAGGCCAGTCCGCCGGTGAACCCCGCGCCGAAATTCAGGCCGACCTTGCCCAGCACCAGCACCACGCCATCGGTCATGTACTCGCAGCAATGGTCGCCAGCGCCCTCGATCACCGCCAGCGCGCCGGAGTTGCGCACCGCGAAGCGTTCGCCAGCGCGTCCCGAGGCGAACAGCTCGCCGCCGGTGGCGCCATACAGGCAGGTGTTGCCGATAATCGGCGTGTTGCGCGCGTCGAAACGCGCGCCGCGCGGCGGACGGATCACCAGCTGCCCGCCAGCCATGCCCTTGCCGACGTAATCGTTGGCCTCGCCTTCCAGTTCCATCATCAGGCCGCCGGCATTGAACGCGCCGAAACTCTGCCCGGCGGTGCCGCGGAAACGCAGCGTGATCGGCGCATCCTCCATGCCGCGATTGCCGTGCCGCTTGGCGATCGCACCGGATACGCGGGCGCCGATGGAGCGGTCCACGTTGTGGATCAGGAAGCGATGCTCGCCGCCGGTCTTGTTTCTGATCGCATCGGCCAGCAATCCGTCGATCTGCGTGGACAGGCTGTCCGGCGCCTCGTACATGCGTTGTCCGGCACCGCTGCCGCTGTCGATCCGCGCGGACTTCAGCAGGCGCGACAGATCGACATGCACGTCCTGGCGCGGCTGCAGATCGAACTGCTCCAGCAGATCGGTGCGGCCGACGATTTCGTCCAGCGAACGCGCGCCCAGATACGACAGCCATCGCCTGACCTCTTCGGCCAGCAGACGGAAGAAGTTCTCGACCCGCTCCGGCAGGCCGGCGAAGTGATCCGTGCGCAGGCGTTCGTCCTGCGTGGCGACGCCGGTGGCGCAATTGTTCAGATGGCAGATGCGCAAGTATTTGCAGCCCAGAACGATCATCGGCGCGGTGCCGAAACCGAAGCTGTCCGCGCCGAGCAGCGCCGCTTTGATTACATCCAGGCCGGTTTTCAGGCCGCCGTCGGTCTGCAGGATCGCGCGCGCGCGCAACTGGTTGGCGACCAGCGCCTGGTGGGTCTCGGCCACGCCCAGTTCCCACGGCACGCCCGCATAGCGGATCGAACTGATCGGACTGGCGCCGGTGCCGCCATCGTGGCCGGATACCGTAATCAGATCCGCGCCGGCCTTGACCACGCCGGCGGCGATGGTGCCGACGCCCGCGTGAGAAACCAGCTTCACCGATATCAGCGCCTCCGGATTGACCTGCCTGAGGTCATGGATCAACTGCGCGAGATCCTCGATCGAATAGATGTCGTGGTGCGGCGGCGGCGAAATCAGGCCGATGCCGGGCCGCGCATAACGCAGCCGCGCGATCAGTTCGTTGACCTTGTGGCCGGGCAACTGTCCGCCTTCGCCGGGCTTGGCGCCCTGCGCGACCTTGATCTGCAGCACTTCGGCATTGACCAGGTATTCGGGGGTGACGCCGAAACGACCCGAGGCGACCTGCTTGATCTTGCTGCGCTTCTCGGTGCCATAGCGCACCGGATCCTCGCCGCCCTCGCCCGAATTGCTGCGGCCGCCGAGGCGGTTCATCGCGATCGCCAGCGCCTCGTGCGCTTCCGGCGACAGCGCGCCCAGGCTGATCGCGGCGGTATCGAAACGGCGGAACAGATCCGATGCTTCGGCCACCTGCTCCAGCGGCGTCGGCGTGATCGCCGGCTTGAGCCGCAGCAGATCGCGCAGCGCCGACGACGGACGCGAATGCACCGCATCGGCATAGCGCTTCCAGTCGGCGTGGTCGCCGCTGCGCGTCGCGCGCTGCAGGTTGATCACCACATCCGGGTTGTACATGTGGTACTCGCCGTTGTGGATGTACTTCAGCAGGCCGCCGACCTCAACATCCCGCAGACCGTTCCAGGCCATGCGGTCCAGTTCTTCGGCTTCGCGTTCCAGCCGCGCGAAACCGACGCCACCGATCCGGCTCGGCGTTTCCGCGAAGCACAGATCGACCACTTCCTGGTCCAGTCCGACGATTTCGAACAGTTGCGCGCCACGATAGCTGGCGATGGTGCAGATGCCCATCTTCGAGATGATCTTCGACAGGCCCTTGCAGATGCCCTTGCGGTAGCTGCGACCGATCTGGCGCTGCTCGACGCCGCTCTTCAGCTTGAGGATGCCGCGCCGGCCCATGTCGAACAGGGTCTGGTACGACAGGTACGGATACACCGCCGTGGCGCCGACGCCGATCAGGCAGGCGATATGGTGCGCATCGCGCGCGGTGCCGGTTTCGACGATCAGGTTCACGTCCGAGCGCAGGCTCTGGCGGCACAGATGATGATGGATCGCGCCGGTGGCCATCAGCGCATGCACCATCGGTCGTCCCGGCACCGGATAACGGTCGGTCAGCAGCAGCATGACCATGCCGTCGCGTACCGCCTGCTCGCATTCGGCGCAGATGCGCTCGATCGCGGCCTTCATGCCCTCTTCGGGCGCGTAGGAAAGATCGATCTGCCGATGCAGCGCATCGTAGGGCGGATTGCGCACGATCTCGCGCAGCTTGCGCTGCGACAGTACCGGCGAGTTGACCAGGATGTGGTTCACCGTCTCCGGGCCGGCATAGAAGATGTTGGTCTCTTTGCCGAGCTGCGTGACCAGCGACATGACGCAGTCCTCGCGCAGCGGATCGATCGGCGGATTGGTGACCTGCGCGAACGCCTGCCGGAAATAGTCGTACAACGGCCGCGTGCGGCGGCTTAGCACCGCGATCGGCGCATCGTCGCCCATCGAACCGGTGGCCTCCTGCTCCAGTTCGGCCAGCGGCCGCAGCACGTTCTCGATCTCCTCGCCGGTTAGCTGGAACAGCTTGTGATAGCTGTGCAACGTTTTCTCGTCGAACGGCTCCTCGGCCAGCGACGGATCGATCAGTTCGGTCTGCAGGTAGGTGATGCCCTTGTGCAGCCACTGTTTGTACGGCGCGCGCGCGCGGTTGATGCGATCGATCGCGTCGTTGTCGAGCAGGTCGCCGCGCTTGAGATCGATGGCCATCATCTCGCCGGGGCCGAGCTTGCCCTTGCGCACCACGCGCTCGGTCGGCACTTGCCAGACACCGGCTTCGCTGGCGACGATGAAATAGCGGTCGCTGGTCAGCATCCAGCGCGCGGGACGCAGGCCGTTGCGGTCGAGCGTGGTGACCGCGTAGCGCGCATCGCAGGCGACGATGCCGGCGGGACCGTCCCACGGTTCGGTGTTGAGCGCATAGAACTCGTAGAAGGCGGCCAGGTCCGCGTCCTTGAACTCCAGCGACTGGGTCGCCGGCGGCACCAGGACGCGCAACGCCTGGATCAGATCCATGCCGGCCGATGTCATCAGTTCGAGCATGTTGTCCAGGCTCTGTGAGTCGGAACCGTGCATGGAAATGATGGGATCGAATTCGCCGATGTCGAAGCGCGGCGTCTTCCAGACCTTGCTGCGCGCCTGCGCCCAGCGGCGGTTGCCTTCGATAGTGTTGATCTCGCCGTTGTGCGCCATCAGCCGGAACGGGTGCGCCAGCGGCCAGCGCGGCAGCGTGTTGGTCGAAAAGCGCTGGTGGAACACCACCGCGCTGCTGCTCAGATCGCTGCGCTGCAGATCCTGATAGAACCGCGCCAGCTTGTCCGGCAGCACCATGCCCTTGTAGCCGATCGAGTGCGGCGCCAAGGTCACCACGTAGAAATCGCGCTGCGTTTCGCACAATCGCTGTTCGGCGCGGCGGCGCGCCAGGAACAGCGCCAGAGTGAATGCACCGTCGTCCTGTTCCGGCCCCGCTTCGACGAATATCTGGCGGATGGCCGGCAAGGCATCGCGCGCCAGCGCGCCGCAGACGCTGGTGTCGATCGGCGGCGTACGCCAGCCCTTGACCTGCACTCCGGCCCGGGTCAGTTCGCTTTCCAGCACTTCGCGGCAGCGGTCGGCCTGCGGCGGGTCGTTCGGCAGGAACACCAAGCCGGCGGCAAAGCGCGCGCCGTCGCTCAGATCGATGCCGGCCTCGCGTGCCAGCGCCCGCAGGAACGCGGCGGGTTTGCGGATCAGAAGACCACAGCCGTCGCCGGTCAGACCGTCGGCGGCGACGCCGCCGCGATGGGTCATGCGCGAAAGCGCCGAGATGGCGGTATCGACCAGGGTCCGGGATGGCTGGTCGTCTAATTGCACGATCATGCCGAAGCCGCACGCGTCTCGTTCGGCGTCAGGGTGATAGAGCCCTTGGCGGTTGCGGGGGGCCATTGATACCTCGATTGCTGGCGGTTTCCGGACGGGCGGTGCCGGAAATCGGTGAAGGCAACACCGCGCCCGTCTCTGTCCGACGGTCGCTATCTGAATGTCACCGGAATATCTGAATAGAACACAGAAATCATATTCCGCGCAAGATACCGGTGTGCTCGGTGGTGTCCCGGTTTGAATTTGCCGCTCTATGGCCCGGTGACAGACGGATACTGATAGTTGTTTGAAATATATACATTTTTTACTCACAATCCAATCAAGTCGGGGGATTTCGCATTCCCGCCGGGGGCGTCCGTGCCAACCTGAACTTCAAACCCAGACACCACCGTGTGCCCCGTTTCCATGACTGGCCGCTTTTGTTGCGCAGGCGTCCTGTGAAATCTGTCCTGTTTCACTTTCGGCAGCACCGCCCGTCCGGAGACCGATTTGCGCTAACCCGATCCGGGCGCCACGCCGGCCTGGGCACGACACGTGGCCGCACCGATATTCCACGACCGGCATACGGCCATGCCCGCTTGGCCCCGGAACCACCCCATCGGTTAGCATGGCAAGCCCTGACCCGCCGTGCCAAGGCCATGTCGAAAAAGAAAATCTCTCCCTCCGTCACCCGCGAACAGGCCGAAGAAGCGATCCGTACCCTGTTGCGCTGGTCCGGAGACGATCCCAGCCGCGAAGGACTGCTGGATACCCCGCGCCGGGTCGTGGAGGCCTATGGCGACTGGTTCAGCGGCTACCGGGAAGATCCCCAGGACTATCTGAAGCGGACCTTCGAGGAAGTTGCCGGCTACGACGAGATGATCGTGCTACGCGACATCAGCTACGAGAGCCACTGCGAGCACCATATGGCGCCGATCATCGGCCGGGTCCATGTCGGCTACCTGCCCAACGGCAAGGTCGTCGGCATCAGCAAGCTGGCGCGTGTGGTCGAAACCTATGCGCGCCGCTTCCAGGTCCAGGAGAAAATGACCGCGCAGATCGCCCAGTGCATCCAGGACGTGCTGCAGCCGCTCGGCGTCGGTGTCGTGGTCGAAGGCACGCATGAATGCATGACCACGCGCGGCATCCACAAGCGCGGCGTCAGCATGGTCACTTCGAAGATGCTGGGCAGTTTCCGCAAGGATGCGCGCACGCGCGCGGAGTTCCTGCGCTTCATCGATGTCGGCGGCAAGCATTGACCCGCGCACGCGCGAATACCGCCTCCTCCATCGAATCGCCGCTCCATGCCGTGGAACCCACAGCGCCATTTGCGGCTGTTCGCCGCCGCATTCGGCGCGCCGGCGGTTGCCGCGCAACCAAATGCGCAGGACAGCACGCCGTCGTCAAACGCAAGGTAAAACGCGCATCCCTCCACCATCACTTCCGCCAGCGCCGACCAAACCGCTTGCGTTTCACCATCAAGGCGCTGGGCGACCACACGAAAACACTGGCCGCCAGACTGGAGTCCGGACAACGCGCCCAGAATGGAAGACCCCTACGGACAATTCGATTTCCGCTCCGGGCGATGACATCGATCCGGGGAGCTGGCGGTATCGGCATCGCGCCTTTCCTTCGCAACGGGAAGCACCCGGCCGCGCAGGCGGGCCACCTGCCCACTTGTGGTGAAAGCCTGTCCGGGGTGCTGGAATTGCCGGGAAGGCAAGCCGGTAGCGCGTCCCGTTTCGTATCCGGGAAAGGGCATGGAAAGTTCGGCGAGTAACGCGACCTGGACCACATGCCCCTTTCACGCGAAGGTTTTTGTATCGGGAAAAGAAATCAGAAAATAATTGGGTATCGGGAAGAACCGGGATAAGCCGGGATAAAGCGGGATAAGGTGGGAGTTTACTCCCCCTGCTTTCGATTCGCGCGTGCGAAAAAACGATTAAGGCGCGCGGCCTAGAAGCGGGAAACCCTGAACTTTCGACCCGCCCCTATCCTGTCTTTTTACGTCCCCACGAATCTGGTTTGATCCAGTGAAGAAAACAAGCGCTACAAATTTCTCAATTGATTTCGGTAAAAAACAATGGATGGAATCGGTAATGGTAACCGATAGCGCTATGGCGCCAAGGACACGGTGGAAGACTATCGCTGGATGTGCGGCGGTTGGCACGCGCAACCGGGTTGACGGCAGATTATCGCGATGACTGGCAATGAACGCGCCAGGGAGAAGTCATTGCCTCGATCCAGATGCGGATGGAAGGTGATCGACTCATTCTCCATTATTGGCACCGCAAACTGGGATAGGACGGGAAGGACGAAAGCTACCCGGTCCGGTTGAGTGGGACGGCCTGCGATTTAGGCGGCCAACGTCCCTGGTTCCTGTGTCCGGCGAAGGGATGCGGGCGGCATGTGTGTGATCCTCTACGGCGGTACGATTTTTGCCTGTCGCCGCTGTCATCCGTTGGCCTATGCCAGTACACGGGGAGATGCCAGATGGCGCGCGATCCGGCGTGCGGAACGGATACGGGAACGGCTGGGCTGGGAACCGGCACCCTGAACAATGATGGCGGCAAGCCCAGGGGAATGCACTGGCGAACCTATGAACGGTGGGTGGCCGAGCATGACGCAGCCACAGCGGCATCACTGACGGGGCTGGCCCGACGGCTCGTTAAGGACCCTCTGAATAAATTGATTCTAATAGCCGATACTACTGGCAGCAGATTCAAAGGTGCATTCGATGACACAGTTGAGCTTTTCGGACGCTGAACATGCGGGTAAGCGCAAGCGCACCCGGCGGGAAGTGTTTCTGGAGGAGATGGAGCGGGTGGTGCCGTGGCCGGCGTTGCTGGCGTTGATCGAGCCGCCTTATCCCAAGGCGGGTCGCGGCCGTCATCCATACGCGTTGGCGACGATGCTGCGCATTCACCTGCTGCAGCAGTGGTATGCGCTGAGTGATCCGGCCATGGAGGAGGCGCTGTACGAGATCGCCTCGATGCGTCAGTTTGCCGGGTTATCGTTGCTGGAGGCGATTCCGGATGAGACGATGATTCTCAATTTTCGCCATCTTCTAGAACGGCATCATCTGGCAGAGCGGCTGTTCGAGGCGGTGAATCGGTATTTGCATGGCCAAGGATTGTTGCTTCGCCAGGGCACGATTGTGGATGCCACGATTATTAATGCACCGAGTTCGACGAAGAACAGCGCAGGGACGCGCGATCCCGAGATGCGTTCGACCAAGAAAGGTCAGCAGTGGTTTTTTGGGATGAAGGCGCATATTGGGGTGGATCGTGATTCGGGTTTTGTGCACACGGTGGTGGCGACCGCGGCGAATGTAGCAGACGTGACACAGGCGACGAGATTATTGCATGGCGGGGAGGAGGAAGTTTATGCCGATGCTGGCTACAGTGGGGCGGACAGGCACGCGGAGGTGAAGGGGAAGCGCCTGGCCTGGCACATTGCTGGACGCCGGAGCCGGATCAAGGCGCTGTCGGCCGGGGAGTTGAGGCATATCAGTGAATTTATTGAACATCTGATTGCGAAAGTGCACGCACGCGTGGAGCATCCATTCCGGGTGATCAAGCGACAATTTGGTTACATGAAGGTGCGTTATCGTGGTTTGGCGAAAAACGCTGGACAGTTGAATATATTGTTTGCATTGTCGAATCTGTGGATGGCGCGCAAACGCTTATTGGCGATGCCAGGGAAGATGCGTCCGGTGAACGGAAAACAGGGAAGCAAGTGCGCTATTTTCGCCTGAAACAGGCATCAACTTCCCATTTTGTTTGTCTTCGCCATTGACCGACAGGTTCGATTCTGTAGCGGCATCAAACTATATTGTGATTTAATTGGTTGTTCAGAGAATCCTTAAGGTGAAATATGAATATTTATAATCAATATGATGAGTCAAAGGATATTGCGAACCTTCTTGAGCAGGAGGGGCTTTATGAACGGGCGAAGCAAATTACTGATGCAATGATTGAAGGGTCAACCGGGAATGAAATTTACATGATTCTTAGGTCAAGGTTAAAATCATTGATTGACAAAGAGAATTTTCCTATGAAGGTAAAAGATAAAGCAAATAATCTTTACTTGAGCTTAAATAGTATACTTTAATCAATATAATAGAAAATGTAATGGGCCAGCAGAACCTGCTCAACTCAGACGACTAATGCTGTACAAGTTAAGTAATTACCCGACACAGGGCCGTCGGTAGCGGCGGTCAGGCGACGAGTTTCTCGGCTTCGGATTCGGTTGTCTCCTCGGGTTTGGGAACGAGGGGTGGTAGGGTTTTGAGGTTCAATGCTTCGCGCAGCGCCATGGCTGGCGTGCGCCCTTTCAGGCGATAGCCCTGGTGGCTGCGTTCGAGGTTGTAGTAACGCAGGAATACGTCGAGGTCGCGCTGGATTTCGGCGAGGGTGATGTACCAGGTCTGGCGACCGGCGACGCGGAAGCACTCGTCGAGCAGCGTGCGATTCATGCGCTCGACGAAGCCGTTGGTACGCGGGGTGGCGATCTTCGTGGTGCGGTGTTCGATGCCTTCCATCGCCAGAAGCAGCTCGAAGGGATGCGATTCGGGCTTGCCGCAGAATTCGCGGCCGTTGTCGGTGAGTACCGCCTGCACCGGCACATTGAGGGCTTCGTAGAAGGGCAGCACGCGTTCGTACAGCGTGTCGGCGGCAGTGACGGGCATTTTGCTGGTGTAGACCTTGGCGAAGGCCAGCGAGCAGAAGGTATCGACGACGACTTGCACGTAGATCTTGCCGACGCCTTTGAGCGTGCCCCAGTAAAACGTGTCCTGGCACAGCAGTTCGCCGGGTGCGGCGGATTCGACGTATTGCTGCGGGATGACCTCGCTGCCGGCTTTTTCGAGCAAGCGCATCTGGGCTTCGGAGAGGATGAAGGTGGTGTCACGGGCGTGGGCTTCCAGTCGCAGCAGGCGGTTGTGGCGCGTGAGCAGATCGTGGCGTTGCCACACGCCGCGGACGCCGGAAGGGCTGACTTCGACGTTTTGCAGGCGCAATTGGTTGGCGACGAACTGCGAGTCCTTGGTGGGGAAGCTGAGGCAGAAGTCGAGGACGGTTTGCTCGACATCGGGAGAGACGCGGTTGGGATGTGGCCCGCGCGGGCCTCGTCGCTGTTCGACGAGAGCGGCCACGCCGCCGGTTTGGAAGGCGCGTTTGATCTCGTAGAAGGAGTCTCGGTGGTAGCCCATCAATTGGCAGGCCTTGGACACGTTGCCGAGTTCTTCGGCCAATTGCAGCAGGGACAGCTTGCGCTTGGTACGCTGGGATGCGGCGGTCATCTAGGTTCTCCGGCTCGGTTCGGACAGGTGTGATAACCACCAATCTACCGAAGGCCCAGGTGCCCGCCCTTTTCATGCTCGAAAAAGGCGGACTATCGGGTTAATACTCAACTCATACAAGCCCGATCCGTAGGGCGACGGCGGCAAACGATACCTCTTTCGCCCCCAGGAAAGCCCAGATTATAAGGGTAGTCCTGGCATGTCATCGGACACTAAAAAAGGTTCATGGCTGGATTCGGGGGAATGCGGCGCGGATTTTGAGGAAGAAGTATTCCTGGTCCCGATATCCGTAGGCCCGCCGCTTGATGACCTTGATGGTGTTGTTGATGCCCTCGACGATGCTGGTGTTCAGGGGATGCCGGCATCTGGCCAGGATGCCGTGCAGATAGCCTTTCAGGCGCTGAGCAAAGGTGTTCAAGGCGGCTATTGCGCTTTGCTGGGCCTGCTCGCACCCGTGGTTCCAGGCTTGTTCTGCCCAGGCAGGCCTTCGGTAGAACCAGAGCCGCTTGAGTTCGTCGCGCAGGACATGGACCGTCAGCAGCGGCTGGTTGGCTTGCAGTAATTCGTCGAGCCGCACGGCCTGTTGCCGATCCAGGTTGTCACGCTTGCGCAGCAGCAGCCAGCGGCTCGACTTGATGATCTTGCGTGCCGCGCGGTCCTGGCGCAATTGGTTGGCCTGATCCACGCGCACACGGTCGATGACCTCTCGTCCATACTTGGCCACGACATGGAACAAGTCATAGACGATCTCGGCCTGTGGACAGTGGGCCTGGATCTCCAACTCGTAGGCCGTGGTCATGTCGATGGCACCGCATTGCTCGCAGTGCATCACCTTGGCCGTCGGCTTCAAATAGATCGACAGCGTGCGCACGCCTTCTTCTGGCCAAACAACACGCTCAACCCGATAACCTTCACAGCCGCCCAG
>JAISFF010000048.1 GCA_031263725.1 Lysobacteraceae bacterium
TTCAGGATCGCGACAATCTGGCTCTCGGTAAATCGGGACTTCTTCATGGAACCTCCTGGTGAGTGAAACATGCCAGAAAGTCCTGCTTGTCCGGTCTCTACCTATTGGGGAAGTTTACGATTACACTTCCCTATAATCGTCCCATGAAAATCGCCAGTTGGAACGTCAATTCGCTCAATGTCCGCCTGCCGCATCTGGAACAGTGGCTGCGGGAATTCAGGCCGGACATCGTCGGCCTGCAGGAAACCAAGCTGGAGGACAGCCGTTTCCCCGATGTCGCGCTGACCGGCCTCGGTTACCGCAGCGTATTCTCCGGGCAGAAGACCTACAACGGCGTGGCGATCCTGTCCAGGGAAGCGCCCAGGGACGAACAGATCGGCATTCCCGGTTTCGACGACGAGCAGAAGCGGGCGATCGCCGCCACCGTGGGTGATCTGCGCATCGTCGATCTGTACATCGTCAACGGCCAGGATGTCGGCACCGAAAAATACGACTACAAGCTGCGCTGGCTGGATGCGGTGCACGGCTGGCTGGCACAGGAAATCCAGCGCCATCCGAACCTGGTGGTGATGGGCGATTTCAATATCGCGCCGGAAGACCGCGACGTGCACGACCCGGCGCAATGGAACGACGACCATATCCTGACTTCCACCGCCGAACGCCAGGCGCTGCGCCGGCTGTATTCGCTGGGCCTGCACGATGCGCTGCGGCTGCGCAACGAGGATGGCGGACTTTTCAGCTGGTGGGATTACCGGCAGGGCGGTTTCCGCCGCAATCTCGGACTTCGCATCGACCTGACGCTGGTATCCGAAGCGCTGCGTCCGCGCGTGATCGACGCGGGCATAGACCGCGAGCCACGCACCTGGGAAAGGCCCAGCGATCATGCGCCTGCCTGGGTGGAAATCGGCGGCTGATGTATCCCGGTCGGGCAGTTCCGTTTGCGGTCAATGCGCGGATGCGGGCTCGCCGGCCAGTTCCAAGGCGATGCCCACCGAGACGCCGAGCGTCTGCCCATGACTCAGCCCGGGCAGTTCCCGATATTCGGTTCGCAAGCTGGTTTCCCGGTGCAACTCGCGGATCAGGTCCTGTGCCGCGCCCGGCGGCGCTGCGGCCCGTGCCGTCCGCACCTTCTCCATATCGACCGAACGCGACGCATCCGGTGGCGGGCGCTGACGCGGAGACTCCCCGGTACCGCGCAGAAGAATCAGCCGCGAGTCCGGTACCGCATCGTGCGCGGCCATGAAGCGCTTTGCTTCGTCCAGTATGAAACCCTCACCCCACCACAACGATGGATCGACCGCGATATAGGTCTGGAATGCGGCCCGCCGGACGAACAGTGCATGCAACACGAACATCCCGCCATAGGAATGGCCCCATAGCGACTGCCTTCGGCGATCTATCGGCGCCAGCGCTTCGACGGCCGGTTTCACTTGTGTTTCCAGCAAGGCCAGAAACGCGTCCGCGCCACCCGTCCTGCGACCGGCGACCACATCCTGCCGTCCCTGCGCCGCCTGTCCTTCGATGTCGCCGCGCCACAACGGCGTGTAATCGTAGGCGCGCCCCGGCGCATCGATCCGCAGATCATTGTCGTAGCCGATGAACACCAGCACCGGCGGATACCGCAATGCGCCGAGCATGGAGTCGCTGACCGACATCAGCGCCGCATTGCCGTCCAGCATGTACAGCACGGGATAGCCCAAAGCGGGAGCGCCTGCCTTGGGAATGGCCACGCGGACCCGGTAATGGCGCTCGCCATCCTCCGAACCCAGGCGGAACGTTTCGAAGCGGTAGTCGCGCTGTTCGCCGTCGGCGACAGTGCGACCCACGGTCTGCGACAGGTCCGGCTGCGCCTGCGCGGTTCCTGCGACGACCACGGCAACGAGCAGCGCGAGACCCAAGCCGGCGCGCCGCCAGCGCATGACCGCGAAACCCGCCTGCATCCCATGCCGCCCGTGCCGTGGCATCGATCAGGACTTCCCCGTTAGAAGCCGATGCTCATGGTGACGTAGTAGGCGCGGCCGGGCTCGTTATAGGTCGCCGCGCCCGCGCCGTTGCTGTTGGCCTCGCGGAACAGGCGCTTGTCGAACAGGTTGCTGACGCCGCCGCCGACCGAAATGCGCGGAGTGATCCGGTACAGCGTGCTCAGGCTCCAGGTCTGATATGCGCCGCGTTCCCGCAGGTAATCGCCGGTCAGCGTCGCACCGGTCGTGGCCTGCTCGGAGGCCGGCTTCTGCTTGCCGTAGAAGGTGCCGGTCAGCAGTACCGACCAGGCTTCGCTGGGCCGCCAGTCCAGGAAGGTGTTGATGGTGTACTTGGGAATGATCGACAGCGGCTGGCCAGTGTCCTTGTTCTTGTTGTCGATCATGTAGGTGGCGTTGGTGTTCCAGCTCAGGACATCGCCGCGCGAACCCATCAGCGGAATCTTCAGGCTGCCCTCGAAACCCTGCACCACCGCCTTCGAGGCATTGGTCCACTGGAACACCTGGCCCTGCGTGTTCGAGGTCCAGCCAACCCGGTCCAGGCCGGACACGATCTTGTTCTTGTAGTCGTTGTGGAAGTAAGTCAGCGTGGCGTGATAGCCGCTGTCCGCCGCCCATTCGATGCCGATTTCCTTGTTGATGCTGGTCTCGGGGTCGAGATTCGCATTGCCCTGCACATAGCAGCCGGCGCCCAGGCTCGGGAACGCCGTGGGGCAACCATTGCCGCGCGTGTAGTACAGGTAGTTGGGGTTGGACTGGTACAGGTTCGGGGCCTTGAACGCGCGCGCGATGCCACCCTTGAGGCTGACGCTTTCACTGATATGGAACTGCGCATTGAGGCTCGGGCTCCAGTTGTTGCCGAACTGGCTGTTGTGATCGAAGCGCAATCCGGGCGTCAGCACCCAGCGATCGCCGATGCTGATGTTGTCCTCGACGAATACGCCGGTTTCCTGCATATCGCTCTTGCCGCTGCGCCCGTCGGATTCGAGGCCGGGGATACCGCCGCCGTTGGCGCCGGTCTGGCTCATCGAGTACGGATCGTCGAGCCGGCTGTCGCGGTATTCGAAGCCCACCGTCGCCACCTGTTCCAGGCCCCAAAGGGCGAACGGAACGTTCAGATCGCCTTCGGCGGTGTAGTTCTTCAGGTCGGACGTGATCATGGCGCCCGCGCCGGCGATGCTGCCTTCCACGCCGCCCGCCAGTCCTTCCTTCAGGCGCGTGTTGTCGGTGTTTTCGTAGGCCAGAGTGAAGCGCGAAGTACCGAAATCCCACTTGCCGCGATGCGTGATCGATGCGGAACGGCGGATCATGACGTTGGTCTCGGCGCCTTCGTTGGCCAGCTCGGTCAACAGATCGGCGCCGGCCGAACTGACCGCGCGGTCGCCGGCATAGATGTTGCCCTGGCGGCTGAAACCGGCTTCAAACTCGACGGTCTGGTTCTCGGTCGGATCCCAGCGCAGCAACCCGTTGATGTCGCGATTGCGGACACCTTCACGGCCGGCCGGCGGCGTCACGCCATCGGCGTAGCGCGCGTTCAGATCCAGCGAGTCGGCATCGGTCTTGTTGACGTTGCCGTACAACCGGAATGCCCAATCCCCGGACACCGGACCGCTCATCTGGAAGCCGATGCGCTGGCTCTGGCCTTCTTCGCTGTGCTGCGGCACCTGCGCGAACATGTTCAGCGAGCCGGAGAACTCGTCGCCCGGCTTCTTGGTGATGATGTTGACCACGCCGCCCGATGCGCCGGAGCCGTAGCGGGCCGCGGCCGGACCGCGCAACACTTCGATGCGCTCCACCGCCTCGACCGGAACCCAGTTGGTATCGCCGCGCGTATTGCGCTCGCCGCTGCGGCCCATGCGCACCGAATCGCGCGAACCCACCGGTTTGCCGTCGATCAGGATCAGGGTGTTTTCCGGCCCCATGCCGCGCAGATCGATCTGGCGATTGTTGCCGTACTGGCCCGAAGCGCTGTTGCCGGTCAGATTCACGCCCGGCATCGTGCGCAGCAGATCGGACAGGTCGTTGGCCGGCGGACGGCGCTCGATGTCCTCCACGGTGATGACCGAAGCGCCGAGCGCCTGGCGCGCGATCTGCGCCGCCGTCACGTACATGGTGTCCAGATCGGTGGTGTGAGCCCCGCCGCCGCCTGCTTCGGCGAATGCGGAACCGGAGATGGCCGCCGCCGCCAGCATGATGGCGCTGGCCAGCACGCTGGGGACGAAGGAACGGGATTTCGTCGCGAGGGACACGACACGGATCGTTGGACTGGACATGATCATGAACGAGAGTTGATGAAAGTGAACGCAATCCTACATGCAAACGATAACTGTTCTCAACATTGACAAAACAATAATATTTGGGTCGCAACTTCGGACGACCACCGCTGAAGCCGCCGGAATATCTATAACACATTGATTACATTGACCCAGCGCCTGAACCGGCCGGCTTTGAAATGGCTGCGGAGTCTCCGCAGTTCGCGCTCCGACGAATCCGGTTCGCTGAAAAATCCGTATTCCTCCAAGCGACGGGACGTTTCCGGGGCTTGTCCTGGGCGTTCATAATCCCCGCATGGATTCTTCACGAGACGACGGGACGAAATGGCGCTTCGGCCCGGTCGAGGCATGGGCATTGCCATATCGCTTCGGTCAGGCCAGCGAAGAAATCGTTCGCACGCCCCTGGCTTCGGCGTTGCACGAGCGACAGCCGCAACATTTGCCGTTGCGCCGCGATGACCGGCGACGGCCTTACCTGGCCGCGCCCTATTCGGACTACGGCGTCAGCTGGAGCCACAGCGGCGAACTGTTGCTGCTCGCCGTGGGGAAACAACTGCGCCTGGGGATCGATACGGAGCTGAAGCGCCGCCGCCCGCGGGCGCGGGATCTTGCCAAGCGCTATTTCCACGCCGATGAAACCCGGCGGCTGCAACGCAGTGATGATCCGAACGATGATTTCCTGCGCCTGTGGTGCGCCAAGGAAGCCATCCTCAAGGCGCACGGCGATGGCATCGCATTCGGGCTCGATCGCGTGGTGTTCGCGTTCGACGGCCACGGCCCGGATTCGGAACTGCGCCTCGTGCATTGCGATCCCGCCCTGGGGAACGCCGACCAGTGGCAATTGCGGGAATGGACACCCGCTCCGGACTACCTGGCCATGCTCGCATGGCGCCATCATTTCTAGCGCCCCCCTCCAGGCCCGAACCGCTGCGCGTCCCGCCGGCCAGCTTCAAAGCGGCATTTCGCGATGCAGGCCGCATCGATATGCCGCGCGATGCCGATGAGCGATACTGCCGCGCATGAATTCATCGCTTCCCGAATCGATCCGGCCGACGCTGGAAACCGGCCTGGAACAGCTCGGCCTGGACAAGGCGCTGGCCGCCCCCCTGCTCCAATACCTTGCGCTGCTGGTGCGCTGGAACCGGACCTACAACCTCACCGCGATCCGCGATCCGGCCGCAATGGTGACCGGACACCTGCTCGATGCGCTGGCCATGACCGCGCATGTGGCCGATACCGGACTGGCCGACCTGGGGACCGGCCCCGGCCTGCCGGGCATCCCGCTGGCCATCGCCCGGCCGGCATTGCAGGTGACCCTGGTCGAAAGCAACGGCAAGAAGGCGCGTTTCCTGCGCGAAGCCGTCCGTCGCCTGGAACTGGACAACGCCCGCGTGGCCGAAACCCGCGCCGAAGCGCTGGCCGAACCGGGCGCCTACCGCCAGATCACCGCGCGCGCGCTCGGCCGCCTCGGCGGCATCCTCGAAGTCGGCGCCCATCTGCTCGCCCCCGACGGCAATCTATTGGCCATGAAGGGAATTCACCCGACCGACGAGATCGCCGAGCTGCCCTCCGGCTGGCGCTTGGAGCAATCCATTCCCCTGTCGGTTCCAGGCCTGGACGCCGAGCGCCATCTGCTCATAGTGGGACGAGTCCGCTGAAATACGGATAATGGTCCACTCTGGAACCTTCCCCCGAGGCTACTGCATGGCCCGTATCATCGCCATCGCCAATCAGAAAGGCGGCGTCGGCAAAACCACCACCGCCGTCAATCTGGCCGCCGCGCTGGCGCGCGCGCCCAAGCGGGTACTGCTGGTGGACCTGGATGCCCAAGGCAATGCCACCATGGGCAGCGGTGTGGACAAGCGCGACCTGCCCGCCTCGACCTGCGACCTGCTGATCGGCGAGCGCGATGCGCGCGGCATCCGCGTCACCACCGCCGAAGGCTTCGACCTGCTGCCCGGCAACATCGACCTGACCGCGGCCGAGATCCAGCTGATGGACAGCGAGAACCGCGAGCAGCGCCTGAAGGAGTCGCTGATGCCGCTCGCCGGCGATTACGACTTCATCCTGATCGATTGTCCGCCGGCCCTGTCGCTGCTGACGCTCAACGCGCTGACCGCCGCGGATTCGCTGATCGTGCCGATGCAGTGCGAGTACTACGCCCTCGAAGGCCTCAGCGCCCTGCTGGAAACAGTGGACGCGCTGCGCGCCCAGCTCAATCCGGACCTGGAGATCGAAGGCGTGCTGCGGACCATGTTCGATGTCCGCAACAATCTGGCCAACGCGGTCTCGGCCGAGCTGATCCAGCATTTCGGCGAACGCGTGTTCCGCACCATCGTGCCACGCAACGTGCGCCTGGCCGAAGCGCCCAGCCACGGCCAGAGCATCGTCGGTTACGACCGTACTTCGCGCGGCGGCGTGGCCTACATGGGCCTGGCCGGCGAAATCCTGCGCCGGCAGATGGAACGCGAGAAACAGGCCCGCCATTCGTATAGGGAGACGCAGGCATGACGACCACGTCCGGTCCCAAGAAGCGCGGCCTGGGTCGCGGTCTGGAGGCATTGCTCGGTCCCAGGGGCGCAGCGGTAGCCAACAAGCCGGCGGCCAGCGCCGACGTGCAGCCCGGCGAAACCCTGGTGCATCTGCCCATAAAGCAGTTGCAACCCGGCAAGTACCAGCCGCGCCAGGACATGGACCCGGCCAAGCTGGAAGAACTGTCCGCCTCGATCAAGGCGCAGGGCGTGATCCAGCCGATCCTGGTCCGCAAGCTGCGCGCCGATCTCTACGAAATCGTCGCCGGCGAGCGCCGCTGGCGCGCCTCGCAACTGGCCGGACTGACCGAAGTACCGGTGGTCGTGCGCGAGCTCGACGACCGCACCGTGATCGCGATGGCGCTGATCGAGAACATCCAGCGCGAAGACCTCAACCCGCTGGAAGAAGCGCAATCGCTGCAACGCCTGATCGACGAATTCTCGTTGACGCATGCCGAAGCCGCCGCAGCGGTCGGCCGCTCCCGCGCATCCGTATCCAACCTGCTGCGCCTGCTGGACCTGCCGCCGGGCGTGCGCGGCCTGCTGGAAGCGCGGCGCCTCGAAATGGGGCATGCGCGCGCATTGCTGACACTGGCACCGGAACTGGCGACCAAACTCGCTAGGGAAGCCGCCGAAGAAGGCTGGTCGGTGCGCGAGGTCGAACATCGCGCCCAGCAGTTCGCAGCCGGCAAGGTTCCCGCCAGGGCCAAGAAGGGCGCGGCGGCGAAGTCCGCTCCGCCGCAGCCGGACATCGCCTCGCTGGAAAACGAGCTGTCGGAAAAACTCGGCGCCAAAGTCGCCATCAGCCACGGTCGCGGCGGCAAGGGCAAGCTGGTGATCCACTACACCGACCTGGACACGCTGGACGGCGTGCTGGAACGCCTGCGCGGCAAGGCGGAGCGCTGACGCCGGACAGGCAGGCAAAGTCCGGTTCATGGATCACTCGCCATGTGATTCCTTCCGTCCTACTCCAGTCCGGGCGCCTTCCGATGAACCCCCAGCAAGTCCGACGCGAGCGTCTGCGGCAACTCACCGATCTGCCGAACATAGGCGAATCGATGGCCGCGGACCTGTGCCTCATCGGCATCCACACGCCGCAGCAATTGGCCGGCAAGGATCCCTTCGAACTGTACGAACACCTGTGCGATGTGACCCAGGTCCACCAGGACCCCTGCGTGCTGGACACCTTCCTTTCGATCGTTTCATTCGTCGATGGCGGCCCGGCCCTTCCCTGGTGGAATTTCACCGCCATCAGAAAGCAGGCGCTGCAAGCCCGAGGTGAATCTTGAATCCGTACCGCTACCGGGTGTCTCTGCGCATCACCCATCCCAGCGCCGATCTGGACTATCTGGACGCGGCACTGGCGATGAAAGCGCCGTGGCGCTGGCGCGCCGGCGATCCGCGCGAGACACCCGAAGGCGTGCCGCTGAAAGGCTATCATCAGTATTCCTACTGGTGCGTGGCGCTGACCGGCAACGACGCGATGGACACCGATCTCGAATCATTGGAGTCCTTTCTCGCCACGCAACTGGATCGGCTCGGCGCATATGCCGATGTATTGGCCGACCTGACCGGATCGAACGGCAAAGCATCGTTGTTCATCGGCCTGTTCATCGACGGCGACAGCAGCGTTTCGATTTCCCCTGCCGTTGCCGCCAAGGCCGCGGCCAACGGTATCGCGCTGGATTTCGATATCTATCCCCCCGATGAGCAGAATGAAATACTGCTGTAGCGGAATCGACGCGATGGACGGCAAATCCACCCCTCGCACTGGAGACAGCCAATGAGTCCGCATTCCGGCAATCCGGACGACGAACAGGGCATCGCGCCCGGCGGGTCCCGGCTGTTCCGGCATGGGGGACAGCGGTCGCGGGACGCCACCGTCGCCGCGCCACACATCGAGGAGATCTCGCGGCATATCGAAACGCACCTCGGCGAGATCGGCGGCGTCTTCCAAGAAATCGTTTCCGACGGCGTGCGTATCGACGTGCACGCCGTGCCGCCGACGGTCGAATTGCCCTGTCTGCGGCTGGTCACTTCCGGCATGAGCGATCTGCCGATGGCGATGCCCGAAGGCATGGGCGGCCCCGACCGCATGGAGCTGATGATCACGCTGCCAGCCGACTGGCGCACCGACCAGACCTCGTTCCAGGACGAGAACTGGTACTGGCCGATCCGGCTGCTGAAGTTCCTGGCGCGCCTGCCGCACTTGTACGACACATGGCTCGGCTTCGGCCACACCATTCCCAACGGCGACCCGCCGGCTCCCTATGCCTCCAATGTGCGCTTCGATGGTGCGATCATATTGCCTCCGCTCAGCGCTCCGGACGATTTCGGCAGGCTGGAGCTGGAAGACGGCGGCACCATCGTCTTCATGACGGCGCTGCCGTTGTATCCGGAAGAAATGGCATTGAAGCTGGACTGTGGCACCGATGCGCTGCTGGAACGGCTCGACAAGCGCAAGGCCGGCGACATCGCCGATCCCCGGCGCGCCAATGCCGCCAAGAAAAGGTTTGGACTGTTCTGATGAAGATTCTGGTCACCGGCGCCGCGGGGTTCATCGGCGCCAATGTATGCAAAGCCCTGTTGGCCCGCGGCGATGATGTCATCGGTCTGGACAACTACAACGACTACTACGATCCGCGGATCAAACGCGACCGCGTCGCGGCGCTGTGTCCGCGGGCGGACATCCGGGCGCTGGATCTGACCGATCGCGACGGCCTCGGCGCGCTGTTCGACAGCTTCCAGCCCGAGCGCGTCGCGCATCTGGCCGCACAGGCTGGTGTGCGCTATTCGCTGCAGAATCCCTACGCCTATGTCGACAGCAATCTGGTCGGTTTCGTCAATCTGCTGGAACAGTGCCGGCATCATGCCGTCGCCCATCTGGCCTATGCGTCGAGCAGTTCGGTCTATGGCGATTCGGCCGTGCCGCCGTTCTCCGAAGACCAGCGCGTGGACCAGCCGCGTTCGCTGTATGCCGCGACCAAGGCCGCCAACGAGTTGACGGCCTACGCCTATGCGCAACTCTACGGCCTGCGCGCGACCGGTCTGCGCTTCTTCACCGTGTATGGTCCCTGGGGCCGCCCGGACATGGCGCCGCTGCTGTTCTCGCGCGCCATCCTCGCCGGGCGTCCCATCGACGTATTCAACCAGGGCCGCATGCGTCGCGACTTCACCTTCATCGACGACATCGTCAGCGGCGTGCTCGGCGCGCTGGATCATCCCAGCCAGGAAGCCGTGCCGCACCGCGTCTTCAATCTCGGCAATCACACGCCGGTCGAGCTGGAGCGTTTCATCGGCGTAATCGAAGCCGCCGCCGGACGCAGCGCCGAAAAAATCTACAAGCCGATGCAACCCGGCGACATGATCGAGACGATGGCGGATACTTCCAGGGCCAGAGCCGCCTTCGGGTTCGAGCCGCACACGCCGATCGAAATCGGATTGCCGCCGGTGGTGCAATGGTGCCGTGACTATTTTGGTGATCGCGTATGAGTCCTGTTCTTTCCGTCGTCGTCCCGGTGTTCAACGAGCGCGACAACATCGCGCCGCTGGTCGGCGAGATCGTCGCGGCGCTGCGCGGCCATACCGACTTCGAAATCGTCTATGTCGACGACAATTCGCGCGACGACTCCCTCGCGGTGCTGGAATCGCTGAAAGCCGCCACGCCGGAACTGCGGGTGCTGCGCCACCTCAGCCAGAGTGGCCAAAGCACGGCGGTGCGCACCGGCGTCAAGGGCGCGCGCGGTGCCTGGATCGCGACGCTGGACGGCGACGGCCAGAACGATCCGGCCGACATCCCCAAACTGCTGGCCGCGCGCGACGAAGCGGCGGAAGGCACCAAGCTGTTCGCCGGCTGGCGCGTCAACCGCCAGGACACCAGCAGCAAGCGCTGGGCATCCAAGTGGGCCAACGCCATCCGCGCACGGATGCTGCATGACGATACGCCGGATACCGGTTGCGGCATCAAGCTGTTCGAGCGCGCCGCGTTCCTGGGCTTGCCCTATTTCGACCACATGCACCGCTATCTGCCGGCGTTGATGCAGCGCGCCGGCTGGAAGACCCTCAGCGTGCCGGTCAATCACCGCGCGCGCGCTTCCGGCGTCTCCAAATACAACAACCTGGGCCGCGCGCTGGTCGGCATCCGCGATCTGCTCGGCGTTTCCTGGCTGATCGACCGCAGCAAGCGCACCGCCGTGGAGGAGCGCTGAATTGGCGGCGCAGGGATTCCTCAATCAGGAAATCGTCTGGCTCGGCTGGACCGGCATGCACATCACCGCGTGGAAGCTGATCGGCTATACCGGCGCGCTGATGTTCGGCGGCCGCTGGCTGGTCCAGTTCGTCGCTTCCAAGCGCGCTGGCAAACCCGTCATCCCGCGTCTGTTCTGGTACATGAGCGTGCTCGGCAGCCTGATGACGCTGGGCTACTTCCTGTTCTCGGCCAAGCAGGATTCGGTCGGCGTACTGCAGAACCTGTTTCCCGCATTTACCGCGCTGTACAGCCTGCACCTGGACATCCGCCATCGCGGCTGGCGGCGGGACAAGGCCGGACACTGATATCGCGCCGATTCCGATCGGCGTTTTTTCCGCCAGCCTGGGTATGACCCGATACGGCGGAGCGCGGCATCCGCGAGATCCCACGATCCGTTCGTCACTCTCTCCCGAAAGAGATGGCGCATCGTTGTCCTCGCCCACGACCGCGCCGCGACAGCCCGAAGTGGTCCGACCAAAGCAATCCGGACCTGGCAGCGCGCATTCGCATCCATGCCGGAAACGCACACGCATCCGTGCGCCTTGGATCGCTGGCCGTTTCCGTGCCAGCAACGGGACTGATCGTCACAATGCGATTTTCGCGCCCGACGCCGCATCTCCCGGATATTCCGGCTTCTCTTCACGCACCCGGTTTTGTCTGTCCGGACATCCCACCGCTCGTCGCATTCATTTCCCGGAAAACCCGGCACTTCCATGTCACCGCCATGATCGTCCGCTTCCTGGCATCGGGCTCGCACGATAGTTGAAACCGTCGATCGTGCTGCACGACAGCACGACCGTGATCGGCCAGTTTCACGACGGCTTCACCCCAGACCGAATGGTGATAACTAACATGGATCGATTGTTTTTCTCCCCTCGCATCAGGAGCACCATATGGACGCCACTACCGACAAACCGAAAGGGATAGGTCTTTGGGGCATGCGATCGATCAGCCTGCTGATGGTCGCGATCGGCCTGTTCCTGACCATTGCCGGCGGACAACTGATTTCGCTGGGCGGCTCCTGGTTCTATCTCGTCGCGGGCATGCTCACTCTCGTTTCCGGCGCGCTGCTGCTGTTCCGGAAAACCGCCGGCGCCTATCTCTACGGCCTGGTATTCATCGCCACTCTGATCTGGGCCTATATGGAAGCGGGCACATGGTTCTGGGGATTGTTCCCGCGCATTTTCATGCCGCTGGTGCTGATGACCCTGATCCTGGTGTTCCTGCCTTTCAACAAGGCGAAGCCGGCGCGCAAATCCAGCTTCAGGGCCGCCTATCCGCCCGCATTGGTGCTGGTGGTCGCGGTCGTGCTGATGTTCTCCCATGTGTTCAGGCCGCATAACGAAGTCACCGCGCCGGCACAGGTGGCAGGCCGCGTCCTGCCGGCCGCGGCTGCCGACGGCAACGGCGGCGACTGGACCCATTACGCCCGTGACGGACAGGGCCGCAGGTATGCGCCGTTCTCGCAGATCGATCCGAACAACGTCAGGAATCTCCAGGTCGCCTGGCAGTACCGGACCGGAGACATCGCCGACGGCACATCCGCCAGTGGCGGTCCGGCGGCCGAGGAACAGAACACGCCGCTGCAAGTCGGCGACACCGTCTACGGCTGCACGCCGCACGACAAGGTCTACGCGCTGAACGCGGACACCGGCGAAGTGCGCTGGGAATACGACGCCAAGGGCCAGTCGCCGATGTGGCAACGCTGCCGCAGCCTCGGCTACGCCGACATGAGCAAGAACACCTTCGTGGCGGCGATGTCCGAAGTCGCCCTGCCGGCCGATGCGACGCAGGCCGCTCCAGCGCCGGTCGAACCGGCATCGGCCGATACGGCCGCGGACGCTGCCTGCCGGCGCCGGATCGTGGTCGGCACCATTGATGCGCGCCTGATCGAACTCGACGCGCAGACCGGCAAGCCGTGCGAAGCGTTCGGCCGGCAGGGCACGGTCAATCTCAAGGACGGCATGGGCGAAGTGAAGCCCGGCTACTACATGCAGACTTCCGGTCCCACGGTGATCGAGAATGGGCTGATCGTGATCGCCGGCTGGGTCGTGGACAACCAGTCCGTCGGCGAGCCTTCCGGCGTGGTGCGCGGTTTCGATGCCCGCAACGGCGATCTGGTATGGGCTTGGGATCTCGGCAATCCGGCCATCACCCAGCTGCCGCCGCCGGGCGAGACCTATACGCGCGGCACGCCCAATGTCTGGACCACCCCCGCCTATGACGACCAGTTGGGACTGGTCTACCTGCCCACCGGCAATACCACGCCGGATTTCTGGGGCGGCGAGCGCACAGCGGCGGCCGATGCCTACAACTCCTCGGTGGTCGCGCTGGACTACCGCACCGGCAAGGAGAAATGGAAATTCCAGACCGTCCATCACGATCTCTGGGATTACGACCTGCCTTCGCAGCCGGCGCTTTACGACATCCCCGACGGCAACGGCGGCACGCTGCCGGCGCTGATCCAGCTGACCAAACGCGGCCAGATCTTCATGCTCGACCGCCGCGACGGCACGCCGATCGCCCAGGTCGAGGAAAAGCCCGTCCCCACCGATGTCGCGGAAGGCGACCGCATTTCGCCCACGCAGCCCTATTCGGTCGGCATGCCGGTCATCGGCGCCAAGCCGCTGCAGGAAAAGGACATGTGGGGCATGACCATGCTGGATCAGTTGATCTGCCGCGTGCAGTTCCGCAAGCTGCATTACGAAGGCGACTTCACTCCGCCTTCCACGAAACCCACGCTGCAGCAGCCGGGCAATATCGGCGGCATGAACTGGGGCAGCGCCACCATCGACGAACCGCTGCACTACCTGATCGTCAACGACATCCGCATTCCGCTGATCAACCAGTTGGTGGCGCGCGCCGAAGCGGAAAAATACACGGTGGACCCTTCGGGCCACGGCAACTTCTCGCCGCAGGCGGGAACGCCGTTCGGCCTGCTGCAGAGCTACTTCCTGTCGCCGCTGGGCGTGCCCTGCACCACGCCGCCGCTGGGCTCGCTGACCGCGATCGACCTGACCACGCGCCAGATCGTCTGGCAGGTTCCGCTGGGCAGCACGCAGGATTCCGGCCCGCTCGGCATCAAGACCGGGCTGCCGATGCAGGTCGGCATGCCGACCATGGGCGCTTCGCTGGCAACGGGTGGCGGCCTGCTGTTCTTCACCGGAACACAGGACTACTTCATCCGCGCCATCGATGTCCGCAGCGGCGAGGTGGTCTGGAAGGATCGCCTGCCGGTGGGCGGCCAATCGACGCCGATGAGCTATGTCTCGCCGACGACGGGCCGCCAGTATGTCCTGTTCACCGCCGGTGGCGCGCGTGGCCAGCCGGATCGCGGCGATTACGTGATCGCCTACGCCTTGCCGGAATAAACGATATCCCGGTCCCGGAGCGGTTTCCGGAACCGGGAAGCCGGGAACAGGGCGCACTTCCGCCAGTATTTCCGTACCCGTCGCGAAGCGCCCGCTATTCATCCGCGCGCTGCTGGTATAGTGCGGTCTCCGGTCTTACTGGCGGGCGCTGTCATGGGTTTCTGGAGCACGCTGTTCGGGAAAAGGCGACATGCGGCAACGATGGATCTGGAGGAATTCGCGACCGCGTTTTCGGAAAAGATCCAGGCCCGCCATCCGGGCATCGATCCCCGGCTCGAAATCGGCAGGGACCCCGCGCTTTCGCGTATCGTCTGGACGCACTCGAACGGCATGACGATGTCGCGATTCCTGGGCAATGCCTACCAGGCATACCTCCGGCAGCCCGATCGATTCGGGCAGATCGCGGATGCGCAACTGGCTTCCATGACCGATGTCATCGCGGCGGCGGACCGCACGCCGGAACAGCGCCGCGCTTTCATTCTGCCGATCATCAGAACCCACGCATGGGCCGGGACGAGCCGGCGGCAACTGCAGGCGATCGGCCACGATCCCGGCGAGAGCGAACCCTTCATCATTCACCCGCTCGCGGGCGATCTGATCGTCACCTATATCGAAGACCGGCCGGACTCCATGCATTTCCTGGCGCCCTCCGACCTCGACGAACTGGCGATCGAAGAAAGCGGGCTGCATGCGCTGGCGCTGGACAACCTGTCGCGCTGGCTGCCGCAACTGCGGATCGTGGGCGGCGGCGGGCGTTTCGGCGCGCGCCTGGATCACGACTACGATGCCAGCATGGTGCTGCTGCTCGAGCACTGGCGCGGACGGATCGATGTGATCGGCGATCCGGTCGTCGCCATTCCGGCGCGCGACGAACTGCTGTTGTGCGGCGGCAGCGATGGCGAGGCCGTGCGCTCCCTGGCCGCGCTCGCGAACAGCATCGTCGAGCAGTCTCCCTACCACCTCTCCAGGCAACTGTTCGTCTGGCGCGATGGCGCCCTGCATCCGCTCGACCGCACCGGTCCTTTCGACCCGATAGGCCGAACCCGCGCGGAAGGCGCCGCCGTCAGCTGAAATGCACGGGCCGGTAGGACTTGACCGCCATCACCAGCCCCAGTCCGGCCAGCAACGAAACCGCCGAGGTGCCGCCGTAGCTCATCAACGGCATCGGCACGCCCACCACCGGCAACAGACCCGAAATCATGCCGCCATTGACCAGTACGTAGACGAAGAACGCCAGTCCGGAAGCGCCCGCCAGCAACCGCGAATAGGTATCGCGCGCCTGCATTCCAATCCACAGACAGCGGCCGACGACGAACAGATACAGCGACAGCACCACCACCACGCCGATCCAGCCGAACTCCTCCGACAGCACTGCGAACACGAAATCGGTGGTCTGCTCCGGAATGAAGTTCAGATGCGATTGCGTGCCGTCGCCCCAGCCCTTGCCGAACAGGCCGCCCGAGCCGACCGCGATCTTGGACTGGATGATGTTCCAGCCCGCGCCGAGCGGCTCGCGTTCGGGGTCCAGAAACGTCAGTATCCGCTCCTTCTGATAGGGCTTCAGGAACCAGAACCAGGCCATCGGCGCGGTCGCCGCCACGCTGGTCACCGCCACGCCGACCCACCACCAGGGCAAGCCGGCCAGCAACAAGGCGAACACGCCGCTGGCGGCGATCAGCATGGCCGTGCCGAAATCCGGCTGCAGCATGATCAGCGCGGTCGGCACGGCGATCAGCACCCCCGAAACCAGCACCGTCTTGATCCTCGGCGGCAGCGATTGCTGGTTCAAGTACCAGGCCATCATCATCGGCAGACTGATTTTCAGCAGTTCCGCCGGCTGCAGATAGAACACCTTCAGATCCAGCCAGTGCCGCCCATGCTTGCCGGTGCCGATCAGCAGCACCACCAGCAACGGCAGCAGCGAGATCGCATAGATCGCCGGCGTCCAGGCGCGCAGCTTGATGACCGACAGCCGAGATATGCCCCACATCGCCAGCAGGCCGACGCCGAACCTCGCACCCTGCGCCATCACCAGTTGCTTGCCGCTCGTAGCGCCGCCGGCGCTGTACAGCACCATCAGGCCGGCCGCCATCAGGATCGCCAGAGCCAGGCACAGCGGCCAGTCCAGCGTCCGCGTCAGACGCCGGCCCAGATATCCCAGCCAGTACAGGATGTCCTTCATCGCCCCGGCCCCTGCGGTTCGCGGCTCATCATGGCGGGCATCGCGGTCGATGGCGCGGGCTGCGGCACGGGAGGTGCGCCGCCATCGGCGGCGGCCTGCATCGAGGCTGCATCCGCAACCCGAGTGGCGGTCTGCGCCGGATTGCCGGGAGCGCAGTTCTCCGCTCCTTCCGCGCATTGCATCGGCGAATCCTGGCTTTCCTCGTCGCTATCCAGGACGCTCTCGTCGCCCTCCAGCGGTTCCAGTCCCGCGGGCATCCTGCCCAGCAGGTACGCATCGAAGATCTGGCGCGCGATCGGGGCGGCCGCGCTGCCGCCATAGCCGCCACCCTCGACCGCGATCGCCACGGCGATGGCCGGATTCCCGGCGGGCGCGTAACCGATGAACAGCGCGCGATGACGCAGATGCAGCGGCAGCGAACGCGGATTCAACGCCGCCGCGCCACGCCGGCTGATCACCTGCGCGGTGCCGGTCTTGCCAGCGATCAGGTAGGGCGCGCCGATACCCATGCGTCGCGCGGTACCGCCGGAACCATGCACCGTCGCGATCATGCCTTCCCGCACCACCTGCAGATGATCCGTCCGGTTGCTGATGACGCGCGCCGCCGGCTGCGCCAGCGGAACCCACGGGCCATCGAAACGATCGCGCCGCGCCCGCGCCAGGTGCGGACCATGCAATCGTCCATTGTTCGCCAACGCCGCCACGCCCTGCCCCAATTGCAGCGGCGTCACCTTCCAGTCGCCCTGGCCGATGCTCATGTTGACCGTATCGCCCGGATACCAGCGCTCCTTGCGGTTCGTCATCTTCCATTCCGGGGATGGCAGGATGCCGGCGTTCTCGCCGACCAGATCGATGCCGACGGGGTGGCCGAATCCGTAACGGCCGAGGTACTCATCGACGCGGGCGATGCCCATGTCCAGGCCCAACTGGTAGTAATAAGTGTTGACCGAGGCATAGATGGATTTGCGCGCGTCGGTCCAGCCATGGCCGCCGCGATGCGAATCGCCCCAGCCGCGGTTTTGTCCCGGCAGGTAGAACATGCCGGTGGACAGGGTGCGATCCTCGGGACGGCGCACGCCGCTGTCCAGTCCGGCCAGCGCCATGAACGGCTTGATGGTCGATCCCGGCGCAACGCCGCCGAGCACGATGCGGTTGTACTGCGGCCGCGAAGGATTGTTGTTGAGCTCGTCGAACTCCCGCTGCGAAATGCCGTTGACGAACAGATTGGGATCGAAGCTGGGCAGGCTGACCATCGCCAGGATTTCGCCGGTGCGCGGATCGATCGCGATCGCCGAACCCTCGTAGCCGCCGAACGCCGCCACCATCGCGCGCTGCAGATCCACATCGATGCTCAGCTGCAGGTCCGCGCCCGGCCGCGCCGGGACCCGGCCCAGCGTGCGCAACGCCCTGCCCTCGACATTGATCTCGATCCGCTCGTAGCCGACCTTGCCACGCAGGGTTTCTTCATAGGAACGCTCGACGCCGGTCTTGCCGATATGCGTCAACGCCGCGCTGCCCTCGCCCAGACTGGCCAGATCCTTCTCGTCGATCCGGCCGACATAGCCGACGATATGCGCCAGCAGATCGCCATAGGGATAGCGCCGGGTCAGATAGGGTTTGAGTTCGGCACCGGGAAACCGCCAGCGGTTGACCGCGAACCGCGCCATCTCCTCGTCGTTCATCCGCAGCTTCAGCGGCACGGGGCGGAACCCGCTGGTGGCCTTGACCTCGTTGCGGAAGCGCTCGATCTCATCGGGCGACAGCGAGATCAGCTCGCTCAGCTCGGCCAGGGTCGCACCCATGTCCTTGACCTTGTCCGGCGTGATCTCCAGCCGGAACGCCGGCACGTTCTCGGCCAACAGCCGGCCCTTGCGGTCGTAGATCATGCCGCGCGCCGGCACGACCGGATTGGGCTTGATCCGGTTCGCATCGGAGCGCGTCGCATAGGCGGCGTGATCCAGCACCTGCAACTTGAAATACCAGCCGGCCAGACACAGCACCGCCAGGGTCACGCAGATGAATCCCAGCACAGCGCGGCGGCGGAACTGCTCCGCCTCGGCGTAGGAATTCTTCGACGGCCGACCCGAGTACATGGCTTATTCCCCGCGCCGTCCGAGCCGCAGTCCATCCAGCAGCAGGAACAGGGGCGTCCACAACAACATGCCGATCAACGGCGCCCACCAATAGCTCCAGGGCAGGATCGGCTTGCCGATCGCCAGCGCCAGCGCGGTGGCGACGATGCGGTCGTTGAACAGCAGGCCACCGATCGCCAGCGCCTGCTGCCACAGCGGGAAGAAGCGCAATCTGGCGCGGAACCGCCGCAGGATGAAGGTCATGATGACCAGCCGCAGCGCCTGTTCGCCCAGCAGCCCGCCGAACATCAAGTCCGCGATCAGCCCCAGGACGAAGGCGAACCCCAGATCGACCCGCTGCGGCGTTTCCAGCGTCCAGTAGGCCAGTACCAGCGCCAGCCAGTACGGCCGGAACGGCTTGAGCAGCTCGGGCAGCGGCAGCAGCCCGAACAGCAGCGCGATGATGATGCTGGCGGGAAAGATCCAGCGGCCCTGGCGCGCGAGGTTCATCGGCCGTCTCCCCGCGGCGCGGCCGGCGCATCGGCCGGCGGCACGGACGCATCCGTGGCGGCATGGGCGGAACGGCAGGCCGCCGGGACTGGAGCATCGTCCTCATCGGGCGCGGCCACCGCGGGTGATGGAATCGCATCCTCGGCGCGCAGCAGCAGGACATCCCGGCCCCGGTCCAGGTGCGCCGCCGGAGCCAGGTCGCCGACCAGGAAGGCCTGGCTGTCGTCGGGCCGAAGCTCGGTGACCGTCGCCACCGGGAAACCCGGCGGGAAGCCCCCGCCCAACCCGGAAGTGATCAGACTGTCGCCGACCCGGACATCCGTGTTCATCGGCACATCGCGCAATTCCAGGCTGCTGCCGTTGCCGTAGACAATCAGCCGGACGCCGTTGCGGGCGACGGTTACGGGTACCGCATGATCCGGATCGGTCAGCAGCAGCACCGTCGAATACATCGGCGTCACCGAAATGACTTGCCCCATCAGACCGCCCGCATCGACCACCGGCTGCCCGACGCGGACATCGTCGCGCTTGCCGGCATCCAGGATCAGCCGCTGCCGGGATGGCGCCAGATCGATATCGAGGATATGCACCAGCTGTACGTCCATGCCGGAGCGCTCGCCGACGCCCAGCAGCTCGCGCAATTGCGCGTTGTCGAGCGCTGCCGTATGCAGACGGATCAGGCGGGCGTTGGCGATCAGCAGTTCGTTGCGCAGATCGCGGTTCTCGCGCAGCAACTGGCTGCGCGAAGCCAACCCTTCCTGCATCCGCATGGCCAGCCGCCCCGGCAGCGCCGCTATCGCCCAGACCGGTTCGGCCAGCCGTTCGGCCTGGGCGCGGAATCGCGGCAGCCCGCCCGCCTGCGTGTCGAGCACGATCAGGATCACCGAGAGCGCCAGATAGCCGAGCAACCGCAGCGTGTTGGCGGTTTCACCAGGGCGTGCGGCGACAGGGGAACCGGTGAAGGACGGCACGGGACTAGGCGAGACTGGGGAAAAAAGGAAACGGCGGGCATGGCCGCCGGGACGATGGAATCAATATGGATTCGGGACTTGCCCGGTCCCGGTGAAACCGCCGCCGGGCCATTGTCCGCAGTGGCGAGTCCGCCACCGCAAACCCCTGCGAATGCCCCGATACCAGCCTCATTCCGAGGCGAAGAACTCGTTGCCGTGCATGTCCACCAGTTCCAGCGCCCGGCCACCGCCGCGCGCCACGCAGGTCAGCGGGTCCTCCGCCACCTGCACGTACAGGCCGGTCTCCTCGGAAATCAGGCTGTCCAGGCCGCGCAGCAGCGCGCCGCCGCCGGTCAGGACGATACCGCGCTCGGCCACGTCGGCGCACAGCTCCGGCGGGGTCTGCTCCAGCGCCGACTTGATCGCGCTGACGATGCCCGACAGCGGCTCGTGCAACGCTTCCAGCACTTCGTTGGAGTTGATGCGGATGACCTTGGGCACACCCTCGGCCAGATTGCGGCCGGAGATCTCCATCTCCTGGACTTCATCCGGCGGATAGGCGCAGCCGATTTCCATCTTGATGCGTTCGGCGGTGGTTTCGCCGATCAGCATGCCGTGGTTGCGGCGCACATAGTTGATGATCGACTCGTCGAAGCGGTCGCCGCCGATCCGCACGGACTGCGAATAGACGATGCCGTTCAACGAGATCACCGCCACTTCGGTGGTGCCGCCGCCGATGTCGATGACCATCGAGCCGCGCGCTTCGCTGACCGGCAGACCGGCGCCGATCGCCGCCGCCATCGGTTCGTAGATCAGGTAGACCTCGCGCGCGCCGGCTTCCTCGGCCGACTCCTTGATCGCGCGCTGCTCCACCGGCGTGGAGCCGGCCGGCACGCACACCAGCACGCGCGGGCTGGGATGCAGGAAGAACAGGCGCGACTTGTGCACCTTCTTGATGAATTCCTTCAGCATGTTCTGGGTGTAGGTGAAATCGGCGATGACGCCATCCTTCATCGGCCGGATCGTGGTGATGTGGCCCGGCGTGCGTCCCAGCATCTGCTTGGCCGACGAACCGACCGCGGCGACATCCGCACCCTTGCCCCGGCCCTGGCGAACCGCGACCACCGAGGGTTCGTTCAGGACAATGCCTTGGCCACGCACATAGATCAGAGTATTGGCCGTGCCCAGGTCGATGGACAGATCGTTGGAAAACATGCCGCGAAGTTTCTTGAACATCGTAGGAAGCCGGATCCTGAGAAGTGGCACCCTGCCGGGCAGTTTCGATACCGAAACGCGCGCGAGCAGAGAGCAGGGAGGAATGGGAGGGGGGAAAACCAAGCGGGTTAGCCTAACAACGGGCAGTGTCGCGGGCAAGGAAAAATCTCGTAAAAACAGGGCCGATTTCGTGTCCGACGCCATCTTCCGGCCGGCGGAAGGAGATCCGGCTGGCCGATTTCTTGACCAGTCGTTAACCTTTGCCGGATGGCATCAATCCGGTGGCCATCATCCAGCGGGGCATTTCATCCGCGCTCACATGCATTCATAACAGGAAACGGCATGTCCACTTTGATCTGTGGCTCCATCGCGTACGACACCATCATGGTCTTCCCGGACCAGTTCAAAAACCACATCCTGCCGGACAAGGTGCACATCCTGAATGTCTCGTTCCTGGTGCCGGAAATGCGCCGCGAGTTCGGCGGCTGCGCCGGAAACATCGCCTACAACCTCAAGCTGTTGGGTGGCGACCCGGTGCCGATGGCCGCCGTTGGCCAGGATTTCGGCCCATATCGCGCGCATTTCGAGGAAATGCGCATTCCTCTGGAGCAAGTGCGGGTGATCGGAAACCTGTTCACGCCGCAGGCCTTCATCACCACCGATCACGACAACAACCAGATCACCGCCTTCCATCCCGGCGCGATGATGCAGAGCCACCAGAACCACGTCCGCGACGTGACCGGGATCGATTTCGGCATCGTCAGCCCGGATGGACGCGACGGCATGCTGCAAAACGCGCGTGAATTCGCCGAGGCCGGAATCCCGTTCATCTTCGACCCCGGCCAGGGACTGCCGCTGTTCAACGGGCAGGAACTTCGCGATTTCGTGGAGCAGGCTGACTACGTCATCGTCAACGACTACGAATCCAATCTGCTGCAGGAGCGGGCCGAGTGGAACGCGAACGACATCCTGCAACGGGTCAAGGCCTACATCGTCACCCGTGGCCCGGAAGGTTCGCGCGTGCATACCGCAGGGGCGGCCTACGACATTCCCCCCGCCCGCGAGGAGCGCGTGGTCGATCCAACCGGCTGCGGCGATGCATTCCGGGCCGGACTGATCTACGGCATCACCAAGGGTTACGACTGGGAAACCATCGGCCGCATCGGCAATCTGATGGGTGCGCTGAAAGTCGAGCACCCCGGCACCCAGAACCAGCGTTTCGATTTCGCCAGGTTCAGCGCCAGTTTCCGCGACCAGTTCGGTTACGACCTCTAGATCGGATGCGATCCCGGCGCGGGGTCAATCCCAGCCCGGCATATAGGTCGGTACCAGTCCGGCGACATCGAACACCAGCGTGCGCGAGCCGCCGCCACTGACCGGGAACCGGATGGTCATCACCCTGGCGCGCCGCGCCATCCGCCACAAAGCCTTGTCATCATTGATGAACAGGGCGATGGCCTCGTCGGTATCCGGCCTCCAGGCATCCATCGCCCGCGCCGGGCCGTCGTCGAAGCCGACCTGTACCTTGCAGCCGCGCGGACAGCGGAAGTCCCCGGCCTGCAGGAGCAGATAGACGCTGCGCTTCCACTCGGGATGATCGCGAAACACCCGTTGCACCGGCCTGGCGCCGCTGCCGTCGACATCGACCGGCTCCCGGCCATGGATCGCCGCCGAATACTGGGTGCCCTTCCCGTCCGGCACCTGCGCGTAATCCCACAAGGCTTCCAGCCGGCGCTGCTCGCGCGCGACCTCGCCCTTGGCCCGCACCTCGGCGTAGCCGGCATGTCGGGATACTGCGACAGCAGCGCGGCTCCGTGCACCATCGCCATTTCCCAGCGCCCGGCCTGGATTGCGTTGTCGTATTCGTGGCGCAATGGTCCGCCGCCCGCTCGCGGGCCTGGGCCACGTATTCCCGCTATGTCTTGGAGCGCTCCTGTTTATGGGTCGCGCTACTGCGGTCGATCCGGCGATATATTGCATGTCGGCGGGGCGGGTGTTGATGCGCTTGGCACCTGCCAAAGTACTTCATGCCAGTGCGTTACAGAGCAAGGAACGCCATACCGTATCGATGAAACGATATGTCTTTATCTTGCGCGTCACGGTGCGCTGCTCAAGATGGCGGGCATTTGGCGTCTGGTTCCGCTACTGCCGCAAGTTCGGAGGGGACGGGGAGCGCTGGGGGGGGGGGGGGTAAATTTTCTCGATGGAAAGAGGGGCGCCGCTTTATATTCATCCCTCAATTAATAACGTTGAGGTTGACGGAATCGATGCATTCGAAATCTGGGTACCCTACATAGGCGGATACGCTTATCCCGGTTCCTCTATAGTAGTATCGTTTGTAATCGGATGGACCGAATGCACCCGGTGAAGGTCCTTGGGCTCCTGAAATCTGGATAAACCGTTCCAGTGGAAAGCATGGCGTCTTCGAGACAGCAAAAGAGATTTTGCCGACATTAGTGATTAACTCGGATGGCTTAGGAGTAAGCTGCAATTCCGATGTGCTTACATTTAACAAAATGTAACCATCGGCAAGAACTAGTTCTCCTTCTCTTTCTGTATCCAGATAAGAAATGCGCCCGTTTTCGAGATGGGCTGCATACCGGCGATAGAAGAATGCCGCGACTTGATCGAGTCCGGCTCGTCCCTGTTGGACGGGCAGGCTTAGCAGTTGTTCTAAACCAAGCTCGGGCCTCTCACTTGCGGGAGGCCGGGACTTGGTGGTTGTTCCGGCGCATCCACTTATGGCGAGTGCCATGACACCCCATGCGAACCAATGGGAACATAGAACGTCTGATGGGAGCAACATTGCGTATCCTTGTATCGACATGATAGGTTCACTGTAAGATTAGTATAGGAGCAGATAGGTCATGTCAAGCGGAGCAGAACGGCAAAGAATACGGGAATCACTGTTACAGAATGAGCAGTTTATCGATATGCCTTCGAGCTTGCGGGAAGTCATCCTGCACTCTCCCACGGCCAGTCATCAGTTCGAGACGTTCTTTTCCAAGGGCGGTATCATTGATCCTCGTCTGGATGAAGAGTTAGCTCATTACTCTGGTACTGAACCACCGGAAATCGTTGTCAACAAGTTCAAATATGAACAGACAATGCTCCCTCACCGTGATGACATGCGCAGGAGCCTGTTCTCGATCATGGCGCATGAAATTGGTCATGACGCCATCAACTATGGAGCGCACCCATTCCGTGGCAGTACCGAGGAAGAATATGTTTCCTATCGTGCTGAACATGAGGCACTGGCGATCCATAATGCATTCGTCATCTTCAAGGAATTGAAGGGGGCGATGCCGGATTTCAAACCGGACTGGAATTCGGTGGGATACTTGCAGGGAATTGAACTGGCCGGACTTTACCGGGAATGGGAAACGACTCGGGATGATCGATCCGTCATCGATGCCATTGCCGGAAAGGTCGCTGACACGCCTTATTCGAGGGCCGGTATGCAGGATATTGACGGTGATGGGCATCTGACCCAGCGCGACCAGTACCTGCGTGATTTTCGTGAAGATCAGGCGCGCAAGCAGCGATGGAACGAGATCAAGCGGCAGGAGGGTGAGCCGGTGGAAAATCCATCTACGAGCGAATCGCAGGTTAGCCAACGCTTGACTCCGGCTCAATCCGACCACTCCGACCACGATCAGTACCGGGCGATATTAAACAGGGTTCAAGCCTTGAATAGTGAACGAGGATCCCCTTGGGGCGAAGCTGCCTGCCAGCGAGTCACTGCGTGTCTACTGGTGGCGGTGAAAGGCGATCCGATGATTAAGCGGATCGATGATATTCAATTGAGCCAGGAGACGGCAAAAGCTCCGGCGGAGAAGTGGATCGCCGTCTTTTATAGGCCCTATGGCGATCAGGAGCCTTCCTTCCGTGTTTATGTGGATACACAGGAGGCGTTGAATACCCCGATCGAGAAAGCTTACGAACGCTTGCAGGCACAGGAACTGGAACGGGCGCGACAACAGACGCTTGAACACCAACAGCAAGAGCAAAATCCCGTGCACAAGGGGCCTGCATTGTCATAGGGTTGACAGGAATCAGGGGGTACTATGATTTTTTTGTCTTTACCTGACGCGGAATAGCGGAACTTTCGAGCGTGTATTTTCATATTGTCGATAGCGCAAAAAGCCGACGCCGGGCGAGCGCGGGTAATGGCCGTGGCGCCGCCGCGCGGATTCTATCCTGGCTCGGCCTTGTTCGTCGTGGTCCTGCTGGGCGTGGTGACGCGGCTGTGCGGTTTCTCGATCCTGAAACTGTTGCGCTACATCCGCCAGAAGCGGTTGCTGGTGCTGGGCACTTCCTTCCTCGGAACCGGCCATGCCGGACCTGATGGAGAAGATGAAAAAAGCCGGTTGCCAGAAGTCCGTGGTCGGCCTGGCGGTGCCCACCGGCTATTTCGTTCAACCTGGACGGCACCAGCCTGTACATGGCGCTGGCGGTGCTGTTTCGTCCAGGCGACCAATACCGACCTGTCGCAGCAGCAGCTCGGCCTGCTGGTGATCGCGATGACAGCTCCAAGGACGCTGCCGGCGTCACCGGCGTCGGCTTTGTCACGCTGGCGGCCACCCCGCAGGCGTCGCCGACGCTGCCGGTCGCGGCGATGGCGCGACCCGCCCGGTCTGACGCGCTTCCGATGGCCCGGCCGCCAGCCGCTCCGGCAGCGGCCAGCGGAGTGCCGGCCAATCCCTTAGAATCTGATACCCGCCCAAGAAATAGTCCACTGTCCATGTCCACCGAAGAATCCAAGCAGGCGACCGAAGATTTCAAACAGGCCGCGCTGAACTATCACCGCTTCCCCCGTCCCGGCAAGATCAAGGTCGCGCCGACCAAGGACATGTTCACCCAGCGCGATCTGGCGTTGGCCTATTCGCCCGGTGTGGCCTATGCCTGCGAAGCGATCGTCGAGGATCCGCGGCAGGCGGCGGAAATGACGGCGCGCGGCAACCTGGTCGCGGTGGTGACCAACGGAACAGCGGTGCTGGGCCTGGGCAACATCGGTCCGCTGGCGGGCAAGCCAGTGATGGAAGGCAAGGGCGTACTGTTCCAGAAGTTCGCCGGCATCGACGTTTTCGACATCGAAATCGACGAAACCGATCCGGACAAGCTGGTCGACATCATCGCCAGCCTGGAGCCGACTTTCGGCGGCATCAACCTGGAAGACATCAAGGCGCCGGAATGTTTCATCGTCGAGCGCAAGCTGCGCGAGCGGATGAACATCCCGGTGTTCCACGACGACCAGCACGGCACTGCGATCATCGTCGGCGCGGCGGTGGTCAACGCGCTGCAGGTGGTCGGCAAGAAGATCGGCGAAGTGAAGCTGGCGACCTCGGGCGCAGGCGCAGCCGGCATCGCCTGCCTGGACATGCTGGTGGCGCTGGGCATGAAGCCGGAAAACATCATGGCGGTGGACCGCGAGGGCGTGCTGTACACCGGCCGTAACCACATGGACGCGGACAAAGTGCGCTATGCGCGCGATACCAGCAAGCGCACGCTGGCGGAGATCGTCGAAGGCGCCGACATGTTCCTGGGCCTTTCGGCGGCGGGCGTGCTGAAGCCGGAAATGGTCGCGACCATGGCCAAGCAGCCGATCATCCTGGCGCTGGCCAATCCGAATCCGGAGATCCTGCCCGAGGATGCGCACAAGGTCCGGCCCGACTGCATCATAGCGACCGGCCGTTCCGACTATCCCAACCAGGTCAACAACGCGGTCTGTTTCCCGTACATCTTCCGTGGCGCGCTGGATGTCGGCGCGACCATCATCAACGAGGAAATGAAGCTGGCCTGCGTGCACGCGATCGCCGCTCTGGCGCGTCGCGAGGCCTCGGACCTGGGCGCGGCCTATGGCGACGAGATCCCGCATTTCGGCCGCGATTACCTGATTCCGCGTCCGTTCGACCAGCGCCTGCTGGTGGAACTGGCGCCGGCGGTGGCCAAGGCGGCGATGGATTCCGGCGTGGCCCTGTGTCCGATCGAGGACATGGACGCCTATCGCGAGAAGCTGGGTCAGTTCGTCTATCGCACCAGCCTGATGATGAAGCCGGTCTACGACCGCGCGCGCGCGGACAAGAAGCGCGTGGTCTATGCCGAGGGCGAGGAGGAAGTCGTATTGCGCGCCGTGCAGACGGTGATCGACGAAGGCCTGGCCTTCCCGCTGCTGATCGGCCGTCCGGACGTGATCGAGGCGCGCGTCGAGCGCTTGGGTCTGCGCATGAAGGCCGGCGAGGATTACGAGCTGGTCAACATTCTCGATGATCTGCGCTTCGACGGTTACTGGCAGTACTACCACGCCCTGACCGAGCGCCGCGGCGTCACACCGGCGGCGGCGAAGAACCTGATGCGCTCGCGGCCGACCGTGATCGCGTCGGTGATGCTGGCGCGTGGCGAGGTGGATGCGATCCTGGCCGGCGTGGTCGGGCGCTACCACAAGAAGCTGGGCTACATCCGCAGCGTGATTCCGCTGGATTCCAGGGTGCAGTCGACCTCGGCCATGACCGGCGTGATCAACTCGCGCGGCGCGTGGTTCTTCCTCGATACGCACGTGCAGTCCGATCCGACCGCCGAGCAGATCGCCGAGGCGACGATGCAGGCCGCCTACCGGCTGCGTCTGTTCGGCATCGAGCCGAACGTCGCGCTGCTGTCCTATTCCAACTTCGGCAGCTACGACTCGGCCAGCTCGCGCAAGATGAGCCAAGTGCGGGAATTGCTGCATGCGCGCGCGCCCGATCTGAACATGGATGGCGAGATGCAGGGCGACACCGCATGGGACGAGGCGCTGCGCCGCCGCATCATGCCCAACAGCACGTTGTCCGGACGCGCCAACCTGTTCGTCCTGCCGAACCTGGATGCGGCCAACATCGCTTACAACCTGGTGCGGGTGTTCACCGATGGCGTCGCGATCGGTCCGATGCTGATGGGCATGTCCAAGCCGGTGCATATCCTGACCAACTCGGCGACTTCGCGGCGCATCGCCAACATGACGGCGATCGCGGCGGTCGATGCGCAGTTCCGGCAGCAGCGCGAGTCCGGCAAGAAGCGCTGATCGGCGGCACGGCCGTATCCGCGGACGGGATGGCCTTCCGGCCGTCCCGTTTCCGTTCGCGGCGGGGCGGATCGTCCTTCAGGCCACGACCGGCCTGGATTGCAACTGTTCGCTCATGAACTCGATGAAGCGCTGGGTCTTGGCCGGCAGCAGGCGGGTTTCGGTGACGGCATGGATCGGGACTGGGGCCGGCGCCCATTCCGGCAATACCCGCCGCAGCCGTCCTGCCTGTAGGTCGTCGCCGACGATCTCCGGCGTCAACGCCGCGATTCCCAATCCCTGTATCGCCAGGCGGTGGATCATGCCCATGTTGTTGATCGAGAAGCGGCCGCTGACGGGGACTTCGACCCGCCCGGACGCGTTGTACAGTTTCCAGATGTTCGGTGTCGCGGAAGCGCTCAGGCGAATGCATTCGTGCGCCGAAAGCGCCAGCGGGTGTTCCAGTGGCGGGTGTCTGTCGATGTAGGCGGGCGCGGCATACAGAAAGCCTGGCAGTTGCGCGATCTGTCGCGCGATCATGCTGGAGTCGGGCAATTCGCCGATGCGGATGGCCACGTCCAACGGCTCCGAAACCAGATCCGAACGCCTCGGCGTCAGATCGAACTCGAAGGACAGGTCGGGATAGCGCTCGGCGAACTGTCCGATCAGGGGCGCCAGATAGGTGGCGCCGAAATCCACCGGCAGGGATACGCGCAGGACGCCGTGCGGCTGCGCGGTCATGCGCGTGAGCTGCTGATGCGCCAGACTCGCCTCGGCGACGATGTGTTTGCAGCGTTCGGAATAAACCTGGCCGGCCTCGGTCAGCGCGATCTTGCGGGTGGTCCGATGCAACAGGCGCAGTCCGATGTCTTTCTCCAGCAAGGCGATGCGCCTGGAGATCGTGGAATTGGGAATGCCCGTGGTTTGGGCGGCGCCACGGAAACTGCCCGCGTTGACCACTTCCACGAACAGCGCCATGTCGTCCAGCCTGGGCACGATAGGTTGCTCCATTTTTGGATAAATGTATTTTACTTTGCCATATTTATCTCATTGGTGGATCAAGCGAAGATAGCGCCATTCCAAATTTGCGAGGTAGGCCATGAGCCAGTTGTTCACTCCTGTTTCCGTAGGGCGCTATTCCCTGAAAAACCGCATGGTCATGGCGCCGATGACCCGGTCGCGGGCCGACGATGTGACCGGCGTGCCCGGCGGGCTGATGGCGACCTATTACGGCCAGCGCGCGGACGCGGGCCTGATCGTCAGCGAAGGCACGTTCCCGTCGGCGATGGGCAAGGGTTATGTGCATACGCCGGGAATCGATACGCCGGAACAGATCGAAGGATGGCAGAAGGTGGCCGATGCCGTGCATGCCAAGGGCGGCCGCATCTTCATGCAGATCATGCACGTCGGCCGGATTTCGCATCCTTCGATGCTGCCCGGCAATGCGTTGCCGGTCGCGCCGTCGGCGGTTCGCCCGGCGGGGCAAAGCTGGACTTCCCAGGGACAGCAGGATTTCGTCGAGCCGCATGCGCTGACGCTGGAAGAGGTTGCCGGCGTGATCGATGGGTTCCGGAGCGGTGCGCGCAATGCGATCGCCGCCGGCTTCGATGGCGTCGAGCTGCATTCGGCATCGGGGTATCTGGCCGAGCAGTTCCTTTCCAGCGGCACCAACCAGCGTCAGGACGCCTATGGCGGATCGGTGGCCAATCGCGCGCGTTTCGTGCTGGAAGCGCTGAAGGCGATGGCCGATGAAGTGGGCAGCGATCGGGTCGGGATCAAAATCTCGCCGGAAATGAACTTCAACGACATCCGCGATGACAACCCGCGGGAAACCTATACCTATCTGGTCGATCATCTGCGCGATATGAAACTGGCCTATCTGCATGTGGCGCTGTTCGGCGCCAAGACCGACTATCACGGGCTGCTGCGTCCGCGCTTCGATGGCGCCTATCTGGCCGGCGGTGGCCTGACCCAGGCGACGGCGGAAGCCATGATCGACGCAGGCCGTGCCGATGCGGCGGTGTTCGGTGCCGCGTTCATCGCCAACCCCGATCTGCCGGAACGTTTCCGCCGCGGCGCCGCGTTGAACGAAGGGGACAAGAGCAAATTCTATGGCGGAGGCGCCGAAGGCTATACGGATTATCCGGCCTTGACGTGATTGTCACCGGCATTCCCTTCATGGTGAATGCCGCTGTGGGTTCCTGTAGATGCGGAAAGCTGGATATCGAAGAGATGGATGGCGGTGGAATGCGGGGAATGGCGGAGGTGCGCGGCTCCGGGCTGGAAACAGTCCGGAGCCGTGTTTTTTCATGCCTTGAATATGTGTGGAGAATATGTGCGGAATCGCAGGGGAAGTCGCGGTCCCTGGCTCAGTCTTCCGGCGAGGATTTCCAGTAGGCCTTGGCCCGGATCCAGTCGGCGGCGAGGCCGCGCTCTTCTTCCAGGTACTTGCGCATGTTGCGGGTGCGCTTGGATTCGGTAGCGATCCAATAGAACGCATCGCCGTCCGATGCCGGAAGCTGCCGCAGCGCCTCCTCGAGCAGGCGACTGTCTGCCGCCGCTTGTCCGTTGCGCTCCAGCCAGCGGATCTGCACATTGGCCGATTCCGGCAGGGCTTGGCGATCGCCGGCCTCGGGGATTTCGATCAGTGCCTGGACCCGGTGATGCGCGGGCATTTCCTCCAGCCAACGCCCGATCGCGGGCAACGCGGTCTCGTCGCCGACGATGACGTAGGTATCGAAGTCGTCGGCCGGAACGAATGAACCGCGTGGACCAGCCACGCCCAGTTCCTGTCCCGGAGTGGCCCGCTGCGCCCAGAGCGTCGCGGGGCCTTCGCTGTGCAACACGAAATCGATCGTCAGCTCGTTGGCGCTGGGATCGTAGTGGCGCGGCGTGTATTCGCGGGCCGGCGAAGGTTCGACATTCTCGGGAAACATCAGCCCATCGGCGGCCATCGCCGGCATGGTGATCTCGCCGGAACCGTTGGGGAAGAAGAGTTTTACATGATCGTCCGCCGCCGGGCTGTCGAAGCCGCGCAGCGCCGGACCGCCCAGGACGATTCGTCGCATATGCGGAGTGAGCGTCTCCACCCGCAGCACGTGTGCGGTACGGAAGACCAGGGGGTGGCGAATCATCCGGTTTTCGTGTTGTGACATGTCATCTGTCTCTGAAAGAGGTGTAGGGGAATGGCGCATGGATCGCTCGGGAAAGCAGCGTGCGAAAAAAACCGCCGCGTTTGCATCGGTCGGATAAGCGCGGCGGGTTGCAGTGGATCCATCCCGCGAGGGACGGGTCCGGGGGAGGCATGCCTGACGGCAGCGCCGTTGCGATGGTGTGATCGGCTCAGGCTTCCGCTGTGCCTTCGCGTCGCGCTGCCGGTCCGATCTCTTCCAGTGCGTGTTCCAGTATGCGTGCGATGCGCGCGGCTTCCTCGTCGCTCCATTGGCCATTGCGCATCAGCATCTGGCGCTTGAGATCGCGCATGCGGTCGCGGATCGGCACCGGCAGCTCCGCCTTGGCGACCATGTGCGCACGTTGCTTGCTGCGCATCATCACCATTTCGATCGTTTCGCGGTTCTCTTCGGCAAATGCCTTGCCCGAGTCGGTGATCGAATACAGCTTGCGGCCGCCCTCGCTGGTTTCGGCATGCAGATAGCCCAGCTCTTCGAGCAGCGTCAGGGTCGGATAGATCACGCCGGGGCTGGGAGTGTAGTGGCCATGGAACATATCGGTAATCAGGCGGATCAATTCATAGCCGTGACGCGGGTGTTGTTCGATCAGGGCCAGCAGCAGCAGGCGCAGGTCGCCATGCATCATCAGGCGCCTGCCGTCGCGTCCGCGGCCCCGTCCGTGCCCGTGGCCGGGATGGTCATCGAACTCCATGTCGTCGGGACGGCCGCCATGGCTTCCGCGGCCGGCGCAGTCGGCGAAGCGATCCTCGGACCACTCGCCGTGTCCATGCTGCGGCCGATGTCCGCGTCCACCACCGTAGCCTTCGTTCCAGGCATCGTCATGCATATCGCCGCGGCGCGGCTCGTTGTCGGAATCGTGGCGGCACTGGCCATGCCGTTGATCGCAGCGGTCGTGCCGGCCGGGGCCCGGGCCGGCATGCCGCAATGGCCGCCCGCCGCGGAAATGGCGCGGCCCGCGCCCGGAGTCCTCGGGCCGATGGCCGCAGTCATGGTGATCGGTTTCGCGGCCAGCGCATTCACTGCCGTTGTGTCGGCCAGAGTGTTCACGGGAAGGCTCGCGGCCTTCGATGAAAAAGAAGGTATGGCCACGCATCGGGTGGCGTCCGTTGAAGATATGATGTCTTTTCATTTCGTTTAGATATATCGATTTAAGTGACGAAAAGATATATCTAAACTTTCCTGCGCGCAAGTCCGGGACGACCGCGGCGCGCGTACGTATCGGATCCGTTCATCTGTCCCGGTGCCACGCTCGGCACGGACTCGCCGCTGCGTGCAGGGGATCCACGCACCGCGACAGTGCGCCGGCGCAGTGACGTTCGAGTCACCCGCTTGCGCTAAACTCACCGGCCATCTTGGAACGACAACGTTCGCGCGATTACGCGGCAAACGGGAGCGCTATGAACTGGTTGAACGAAGTGATACAGAATGACCCCGATCCGACCGAAACCCAGGAATGGCTGGAGTCGCTGAAAGCGGTCATCGACAGGGAAGGCGCCGGGCGCGCGCATCAGTTGCTGGACGGGATGGTCGATCTGACGCGCCGTGCCGGCGCGTATCTGCCGTTCTCGCCGACCACCGAATACATCAACACCATTCCGCCGCATCTGGAGGTCAAGTCGCCCGGCGATGCGGCGATCGAATGGAATATCCGCTCGATCATCCGCTGGAACGCGATGGCGATGGTGGTCCGCGCCAACCGCAAGCCGGGAGAACTGGGCGGCCATATCGCCAGCTTCGCCTCGGCGGCGACGCTGTACGACGTGGGCTTCAACCATTTCTGGCGCGCGCCCAACGAGAAGCATCCGGGCGATCTGGTCTATTTCCAGGGACACAGTTCGCCGGGCATCTACGCGCGCGCCTTCCTCGAAGGCCGTATCAGCGAACAGCGGCTGGACAGCTTCCGCATGGAAGTCGATGGCCACGGCATTTCCTCCTATCCGCATCCCTGGCTGATGCCCGATTTCTGGCAGGTTCCGACGGTGTCGATGGGACTGGGTCCGATCAGCGCGATCTACCAGGCGCAGTTCATGAAGTATCTGGAGCATCGCGGCCTGATCGAGCCGAGCGACCGCAAGGTCTGGTGCTTCATGGGCGACGGCGAGTCCGACGAGCCGGAATCCCTGGGCGCGATCTCGCTGGCCGGCCGCGAGGGCCTGGACAATCTGATCTTCGTGGTCAACTGCAACCTGCAGCGCCTGGATGGCCCCGTGCGCGGCAACGGCAAGATCATCCAGGAGCTGGAAGGCGTGTTCCGCGGCGCGGGCTGGAATGTCATCAAGGTGATCTGGGGCAGCTACTGGGATCCGCTGCTGGCGCGCGACAACAACGGTGTCCTGCGCAAGCTGATGATGGAAACCGTGGACGGCGAGTACCAGAACTGCAAAGCCTTCGGCGGCGCATACACGCGCGAGCACTTCTTCGGCAAATATCCGGAGACTGCGGCGATGGTCGCCAACCTCAGCGATGAGGACATCTGGCGTCTCAACCGTGGCGGCCACGATCCGCACAAGGTCTATACCGCCTACAACGCGGCGATGAACACCAAGGGCATGCCGACGGTGATCCTGGCCAAGACAGTGAAGGGCTACGGCATGGGCTCGGCTGGCGAATCGCTGAATCCGACCCACCAGACCAAGAAGATGGACAACGAGGCGATCAAGACCTTCCGCGACCGCTTCAACATTCCGATCAGCGACAAGCAGCTGGACGAGTCCGCGCAGATCCCGTTCTACCATCCGACCGAGAACTCGCCGGAAGCGCAGTACATCAAGGAGCGCCGCGCGGTGTTGGGCGGCTATCTGCCGCATCGCCGCCGCAAGAGTACGCAGATGCTGCAGATCCCGGCGCTGGACAAATACGAGCGTCTGCTGCAAAGCACCGGCGATCGCGAGATCTCCACGACGATGGCCTTCGTGCAGGCGCTGAACATCATACTGCGCGACAAGGAGGTCGGCCCGCGCTGCGTGCCGATCGTGGCCGACGAAGCGCGCACCTTCGGCATGGAAGGCCTGTTCCGCCAGATCGGCATCTACGCGCCGTTCGGGCAGAAGTACAAGCCGGTCGATGCCGATCAGCTGATGTACTACCGCGAGGACACCAGCGGACAGGTCCTGCAGCAGGGCATCAGCGAGGCCGGCGGCATCGCTTCGTGGATGGCGGCGGCGACCAGCTATTCGGTCAGCGACGTGCCGATGCTGCCGTTCTTCATCTACTACTCGATGTTCGGTTTCCAGCGCGTCGGCGACATCGCCTGGCAGGCGGCCGACATGCGTTCGCGCGGCTTCCTGCTCGGCGGCACGTCGGGACGCACCACGCTCAACGGCGAAGGCCTGCAGCACGAGGACGGTCACAGCCATCTGCTGGCGGGCGCGGTTCCGAATTGCCGCAGTTATGACCCGAGCTTCGGTTACGAAGTGGCGGTGATCCTGCAACACGGCATGCAGAGAATGCTGGTCGATCAGGCCGACGAATACTTCTACATGACGCTGTTGAACGAAAACTACCCGCACCCGGAAATGCCGAAGGGCGCTCCCGAGGGCATCATCAAGGGCATGTATCTGCTCAAGGATGCCGGCAAGCCGAAGAAGGGCGAACTGCGCGTGCAGTTGATGAGTTCGGGCAGCATCATGCGCGAAGCCATCGCGGCGGCGGAACTGCTGGACAAGGATTTCGGCGTCGTCGCCGATGTCTGGTCGTGTCCAAGCTTCAACGAGCTGCGCAAGGACGGTTTCGATGCCGAGCGCTGGAACCGCCTGCATCCGGAGAAGGCGCCGCGCCAAGCCCATGTGACGCAATGCCTGGCGGGACGCAGTGGTCCGGCCGTCGCCGCCACCGACTACGTGCGCGCCTATGCCGACCAGATCCGCGCGTTCGTGCCGGGCGGCTACACGGTGCTGGGCACCGACGGTTTCGGCCGCTCTGATACGCGGGCCAATCTGCGCCGCTTTTTCGAGGTCGACCGCTACTACATCGCTCACGCGGCGATCGCGGCACTGGCGAAGGAAGGCAAGATGACCGGCAAGGATGTCGCCCGCGCGATCAAGCAGTACAAGATCGATCCGGAGAAAGCCAATCCAACCGGCGTCTGAAATCGCTCGATATCGTTGTTCCTGGAATCGCCGTCCCTTGCCGGGGCGTCGATTCCGTTCGAGCCAAGGCCCATCGGGCGCGGCAATCCGGAAACAGGTGGATCATCACGTTCAACCAGGCATTCCTCAAGGTGCCGATGCTGCCCGATCATGTTGATATCGAGCGCGGTGAAGTCTTGCTGCGCGAGGTGGTCGCGGATGTCGAAAGCAGCAAAGACGTTATCGCCCCGATTCCCAGGTCTGCGGTGTCTCGGCGACCCGCTTGCCTGCCGTGAACGTGACGAAGAAGCAAAGCCCATGCTGCGGAGGACACTCGCGAATGCGGGAGCAAGGTGGTGATGTGCAAGTGCGCGTGCACAGAATATCGGGATGAAGCTGGAAGAGGCCGCAAGCGCTTGGAGGAAGACGGAAGGAAGTGGGATAAACCGGGACAAGCCGGATTATCGTGGGATACGGCGAGCACATGCCGGCTCGAATGGCGTAGCCATAAGCAATGTTGCTGTCAGGGGTCTTATCGGGCAGGCGTCTGTGTTCACGGCTGAGCATCGCGCACGGCATAGACGGTGGCGGTGTTCGGCAGGCGGTGGTGTTCGTTCGCACGAGTGGCGTCAGCGGGGACGACAGCAACGCTACTGAACCGGGCCGGCAACGGCGTGCCGGTGGTGCAGATCGCCCAGTCCGACAGACGCGGTTCTCGCAGCCGTCGGATGTCGGTTGGTTTCGCGTCGGCGCCGTGTATTGGCGTGAGCAAACACCGATTCGTTGTCCGAACGCCGCAGGAACGGTGCCGGGACACGGCCCAACACTCCAAACCGGGCGCTCAAAGCATGTTTCAACACACTGCCCCTCGTGCAGGCTTTGTCGCCGCTACGCGACAGGTGCCGGCCCAGCAGCTCCCGTGTGTGACAATCGATCACCCGGGCCAAGCTGGCCTCCATTCGGATCTGCCGGGGGCGGTACGGGGTGGTGGACTCCTGACGCCGTCCGTACTGGAGTCATTCTGGCTCTGCTCAAGCAGGGGACGATACTCCAAATACGCGGATCCCTTGCTTGCTGGGCACCATGGACTGTAATCTTTCATCTCAAAAGGGAGCAGGAATTGATGAAATATTCGAAGTCGCGGTCGTGGGAATTGATGTTAATGGCATTCATTCTTTTTTCCGTGTCGGTGACGGCTTGCAAGCAGAAAACGACCGGAACGGAGGAAGCAGGGGCGAACACGGTCGTCGATGCGCGAACTGGATCACTGGTCGTGGAGGGGATTTTTGTCAGTCACGGCGATAGTGGAGATGAGCTGTCCGGTCAGCATCCGGCTACGATCCGGGACCCGATCCATGTCAGGATCGGGACCGCTGGAAAGCCGGATGGTAGTGAATTGAACGTCAAACTTTTCGAACTTGCCAGTGGCAAGACAGTTGGTGAGCAGGGCAAACATATCGAGGCGGATACGCCGATGGTGACAGAGTGGACGTTCGAGCCTGGACAGGAGTGGGATCCCGGCAGTTATCTGATCGAAGTCACTTTGAATGGAGAAGTAATGGGACACAGGGAATTGGAAATTCATCCTGGTCCCGTTTCTTCCGATGACGGTGGAGTATAGAGTTCCCGTCTGGCTTTTGGGGTGAGTCCGATTCGCATTCCATCGCCTGTTCCCGCTTCCATCCGAATAGCAAGGAAGGAAGCGGGTCCGTCATAGTGGCGGACTACTGGGCGGGCTATCCAATGCCCGCAGAAAGGCGGTCAACTGGCGTTTTTCTTCGGCAGTGATATTGATCGGTCTTCCACGGCTGAGTCCGCGATAGTAGATTTCATATTCCACGGCTTCTTCCAGTGTGAGGACACTGCCGTCGTGCATGTAAGGAGCAGTATTCGCAATATTGCGCAGGCTTGGCGTCCGGAAGGCTCCCAAGTCTTGCGGGTCGCGTGTGGCAACGAAGCGTCCCAATTGAGCGACATCGGGATCGGAGAGGATCAATGTTCCCAGCGCCAGCCCTTTGCTTTCGGCATCCTGGATACGCTCCATCATTTCATTGACATTCCCCGAAACTTTCTCGAAACCGATACCGGTATGGTGATAGAGATTGTCAGTGAAATGCACCGGATCTCCTTGTAAGGGATGACACTCCACGCAGTCGGCCTTGCCCTTGAATATAGCGATTCCCGCCAATTCATCTTCGCTCATGAGGGAATGGTCGCCGGATTGCAGATAGCGGTCATATCGTGTCGGTGGTACCGGAATCGATCTCAGATACGCAGTCATGGCGGTTTTGACGTGATCTATATTGATGTCCCTGCTGTCGAATATTCGTTCAAACCGGGCGATATGCTTGTCGTTCTGCTTGATCTTTTCGACCAGCGCCTGATTGTCAGGAACTGCCATTTCCGCTGGATTCGTAAAGGCCAGAATGGATACATCTTCCAGCTTGGCCTCGCGACCATCCCAGAAAAAGCTGCTCATCAGGTTGATATCGGCGAGGCTCGGTGCATTTCGTGTTCCCAGAATGCCATGTACTCCTTCGGATGCGGGTTTTGCATCGATGAACATCGAAGCAGGGACATGGCAGGTGGAACAGCTAATTTGTCCGTCCTGACTGAGTTCGGGGTCCGTAAATAGTTGTTCGCCCAATGCAATGAGTAGCGTGTCGCTGTTCGATTCGGCTGTTTCTTTCGTCGAACACGCAACGGCTAAGAACATGATGCTTACAACTGATATGAGGCGCACAGAAATAGACACAATGGGATCGCCTTTTCTACTCATTCTTGAAATGCCTTGACAGTGTTGTCCATGGCTTGGCAATATAGTAAAGCATATATTTATTGACACTGGGGGATAGGGGTATTCTCTACTGGGGCCGGGCCAGTGTTCTTCATAAAAGGATGAAGGAATGGAGCGTTTGGATTCAAAGCGTTGTAGGGCAGTATGGAACTCGGCTGTAGCAAGGATTGCCGGGAGGGTAAAAAATCCCGAAAGAATCAAGGTAAATTTTGCATGGCGGCTGGTGGTCACGCTGTGGCTTCTAGTTTCGTCCGCTGCGGTTGTTGCCGCCAACTATTTCTACGATGCGAATGACCGCCTGGTCGCGATGACCAATGATGGCGGACAAAGCGCACGTTACGTCTATGATGTCATGGGGAACATCGTCAGCGTGGATGCGCTGGGCGCGGAAGATCTGGCGATATTCGGCTTCAGTCCTGGGCAAGGCGGTGCAGGTGACAGAGTAAGCATCCAAGGCAATGGATTCAGCGAGACGCTATCCGAAAACGTCATCAAATTCAATGGAATCCCTGCTGTTGCCATTACCGCTTCCGGAATAGAATTGACTGCCGATGTTCCAGTCGGAGCGAGTACCGGGCCCATCAGTATTACCGTGAATGGCATTGTCGTAGTCAGCGAAGCGGACTATATTGTCGGTCAGAATGCGATGGTGCCGGTTATCGATTCGGTAAGTCCGGAAATGGTTGGGGTAGGCGACCTCATCACGATCACGGGTCGTAATCTGTATCCCAATTTGGGGCAGACACAGGTCTATCTGAATGGTTATTCGGTCGCGTATGAAGATATCGATCAGGGGCACATAACGGTACGTGTCATAGCTGGAGTTGGGACCGGACGAATAAAGATCTCCACTCCGTATGGAACGACAACGAGTTCCGAACCGATTGTTGTACTACCCACCGGGATCAATGTGGGAATGATCTCGGAACTGCGCCGCATCTCTGTCGATGCTCCGCCAGAACAGTTCCAGCTAGGCGAGGCAGGAAAATATGTGGCGGTATTGTTCGATAATGCTCAAAGAGATTTTCTGAGTCTGCGGATAAGGGGTTTGAACGTGACTTCATTGGAAGTCAGCCTTTATGACACAGATAACGCCATAGTCTTCAATGGATTTTCCGCTGTGGCGAAGCCGGTGCTCAATCTGCCCTACATGCGATTGCCACAGCCGTATCGCCTATTGTTGCTGAAGCCTTCCACCGTTCCCGCAGATTGGGGGATGGAGATGATGCGTGACAAAGTGCTGTATCCGGATCAGGAAGCTCCTGTTTTTTCACCTGGGATACCAGGAGAAATATTTTCTTTCAAGTTGACTCTACGTGACCGGCAGCAACTTGGATTAGGTATCAGCAATTTTGTGGCGACGGGTAGTACCTGGGGCCGGGTGACGATACAAGATGCGACCAGGAAAGAAGTTCTGCGGACCGATTGCGTTGTTTCGCAAGGAGGCTGCCGGTTCGATCTGTCCGGTCTGGTCGCGGGAGACTATCGGGTCCTGGTGAATTCCGGTGAATTCAATTATCCATACGGATTCAAAATCTGGCTCTCGAATGACATTTCAGGTGTGCTGGCCCGGGATGAGTCGATCCAGATCGGGACGGGAGGACGGCACGGACAGAATGCCAGGTTGAAGTTCTCCGGGATGGAGGGAGAGGCATTTGCTTTCAATGTGGATGGGCTGATTATGGAACCGGCGGGGCGCCGGTTGTATGCTCAGGTTTACAAGCCTGATGGAAGCCTGCTGACATCCACCTTGATAACCGGCCAGGGAACGCTGAATATCCCTGCGCTTCCTGAAGCAGGCGAGTACAGCGTTCTGCTGTATGGGGAGTATGGTTCCGCTTTCGCCGGGACCATGGTACTGGCCACGGGCATCAATGCCCGTCTGTTGGCCGATGCGCCGTCTCGGGTGTATGAGACCCTGCCCGGGCAGATCGCCTATTTCACCTTCACGATACAGCCTGGACAAAGGCTTGTGCTCAATATCGACAATTTCGTGGCGACGGGTATCAGCTGGACCCGGATTGCGGTATTTGATTCCACTGGAAAACAAGTCAAATCGAGCGATTGCTATATCTCCTCATCCAACTGTCGATTGGACCTTTCCAGTTTTGCTACAGGCGATTATCGGGTTCTGGTGAATTCAACCGCAACGAATTATTCGTACGATTTCAGTATCCGACTCAATTCGGAAACAAGGGTGACATCGACTAGGACGAACCCGATCAATCTGGGGCGGCGTGAATGTATTCCTCGCACAGACATGCAGGTGAACACGAGGGTAGTCGTATCTGGCTGTGAACTGTTGAAAGTATGTTTTGTTTCGTTGTTCCGATCAAAAGAAGTTTTTTTCATGGAGGCCACCGCATGAATGCATATTGGATTCGCAGCATCGTCGGCAGCAAGTCATCCTTGTTTGCGTTGACGATTGCCTGGGTGGTTGTTTTGGGCATATCACCGCCGCTGGAAGCTACTGTGGAAAAGACGTTTGTCGGTTCAGCGTCCGATTTCATACCGGGTACGGTGCAGACAGAAGCCAAACTTGATCTGATGCTGGGAGAAGGCAAGCGCCTGCGGCTGGCAGAGGATGGTACTTCGCTGTCAGTGCAAAGCGATGCCGGGTCGCGGGTGGTTGCGCATCATGCGATATCGCCGGCGCGCATGGGTGCCAGTCTGACACGCTTGCCAAGCGGTCGTATTCTGGTCTGGGGAGGACGAGATGCGCGTGGAAGTGTCCGATCGGGCGGACTGTTGTTCGATCTTGAACGGAACGTGCTGGTACCTTTCGATATTCCCGGGTTGTCTTCCAGGGCCGGGAATGCGGTGACCGTCTTGACGGATGGCCGCGTACTGTTCGTTGGAGACGGTGCCAGGGGAGCCGAGCTGTGGGACGAGGACAGCGGCAAGATGAGGAAGTTGCCGGTCCCTGACGACATGACACGTACGCGCTTCGCTTCCGAATTGCAGGCGGATGGGCGGGTTTTGTTGACACCTCACAATGATACGGCGCCGGGACGGAATGACAGATTCCTGTTCGATCCGGAGCGCGATATCTTTCTCAGGGAGTCGGACGATCGGCCGGGTTCAATGATGGCTTCGGCGACAACAATCGCCGAATCGATTCCGGCGCAAAAGGCAACGGGCGTGGATGCATCCGCACCGTTGGCGATCCGCTTCACCCATGTGGCCGATATCAATACCCTGACCCCGGCCCAGATCACGCTGGTGGGGCCCAGCGGCGCTACTTCGCTGAAAGTGGTGCCGGCAGAACAGGGGCGACTGATCTTCATCAGGCCATCGCAGCCTTTGTTCCCTGGTGCGCGCTATACGCTGTTCGTCAATGGGGTCGGGACCGATGATGGCCAACGCCTGGCAATGACCGCGATCGATTTCCAGACCGCATCGATGGGTGTACCGGTGCCTGTGGTATCCGGGTTGACAGCGCCGGTGATATCCACCGGTGACCTTCCCGCGGAGCGTTGTACGGGTCCGAATGGACATGCTTTTCCCTGCCGCGAGCATAGCACCTTGCGGGAAGGCGTCTGGACCCCCGGTCGAGACAATATGGGAGCACGTTGGCGGTTGCCTGGCTCGCAACCCATTCCCACCCATCATGGCTTACGCTCGATGTGGCTGGAAGCATTGGGCTGGCGTGTGCTGACCGGACGTGTTCTGCGCGTGGATGGCGTACCGGTCGCGCGGGTGGAGGTGAATGTCGGCGATGTTCGTGGTTACACCGATGACGACGGTAATTTCACTCTTTATGGAGTGCCGATGGGTCATCAGGAAATCTACGTCGATGGCAGCACCGCCAACCGACCGGGTTTCGAATACGGTCAGTTTGTCATCGGCGTCGATGTCGCGGAGAAAGGTTTGACCGATTTGTCCCATGTCATGTATCTGCCGCGGATCAGCGCGCGTGACAAAGTCAAGATCAGTTCCCCGTTGCGCCAGGATGTGGTGGTGACGCATCCGGACATGCCGGGCCTGATGATCGAAATTCCGGCCAATACCGTGATCCGCGACCGCAAGGGGCGGCTGGTGGATGAGCTGGCGATCGTGCCGACGCCGGTCAATCGCGCGCCGTTCCCGGTGGCGGACAACTACCCGATGTATTTCACGCTGGAGCCGGGTGGTGCGATCGTGCAACCACTGACGCCGGACGGCGCCCGCGGCATTCGGGTGTTCTATCCCAATTACGACGATCATCCGGTGGGCACCGAAGCCAGTTTCTGGATCTATGATCCCGTCGATGGCTGGCGGGTCTATGGGCAAGGGCATGTGACCGCCGATGGCGGGATGTTCGCGCCTGATCCGGGCGTGGCCTTGCACGAAACCATGGGCGGCAGCTATTCGGTCAACAATGCAAGCCCGGCCAATCAGGAAGGGGCGCCGGATCAGCAGCCATGTGGACCTGGTTGCCCGGCGGGAGGGGTGTCGGCGATAGCGGGCGACCCGGTCGAGTTGAAAACCGGTGCGTTCTATTACAACGAAGCCGATATCGTCATTCAGGATATCGTTCCACTGCAACTGGAACGCAGCTATAGCACGTACGATCCGGCCAGCCATGAGTTTGGCGTGGGAACCCGTGCCAGTTATGGTTATACATTGAGCCTGGATAGCGCTTCCGGCGTCCTGTCACTGATTTTGCCCAATGGCGCGCCGATCAAGTTCGAACGCACCTCGGGTAGTGGTGCGAATGGTGCCTGGGAGCAGCGCGGTTCCGCCATATCGGCTTTGAGTGGCGCGGTCATTCAGGTAATCACTGACAATGGCCATAAATACCGTATGACTTTGCGTGATGGCAGCCTGATGCAGTTCAGCAGTTATGCGCCAAATTACCTGCTGTGGACACAGGACCGGTACGGGAACCGGATCAATTATGAGTACGATGCCGGCCTGGTCAGCCGCATCGTCTCGCCCGTAGGTCGTTATATCGCGTTTGAATACGACGGCAACAAGCGGATCAAGACAGCGAAAGATCATACCGGTCGTATTTGGCAATATCGCTACGATGTACAAGGCATGCTGTCCGAAGTGATCTATCCGGATCGGACGAGCCGGCAATACCGTTATGATGTCAAGCCGAAACTACGCGCGACCTGGGGACGTAATACCGTGACGGGGAAGCGTATGCTGACGGTGATGGCCGACAATGCCAGCCGGATTCATCGCCTGACTTCGATCGTGGATCAGCGTGGTCATACCATATTCGAGAACACTTACGATCCCGATTTCGACCCGGTTGCCGGGGGCGATCCGGCCATAGTGGATTATCGTCAATATTGGCGCGTATTCAGCCAGAAGCAGGCCGATGGTAGCCTCTTGCATTTCGACTATGAAGTCGATGCGGATTTTCTGACGACCCAGACCACGGTGACGTATCCGGACGGCAGTATTCGCCGTGTCGAATTCGCACCAGATAGCGCCTATCCGCTCCAGGATACGTCCGGGACAGGAGCGGCGCAGCGGATCTATCGTTTCGAGCGCGACAGCGCGAACCGGGTGACGGCGCGCATCGATCCGCTGGGGCGGCGTACCGAATATGAGCGGGATGCCATGGGCCGCATTACCCGGACCACGGTCATGCCTGGCACACAGGACGAGCGCACGGTGCGGGTGGAATACAACGCCGAGGGCGATCCGGTCCGGATCATCGATCCGTTGGGGCGGATCACCCGAATGGAGTACTGGAACGGCTGTCCGATCCGGGTGACGAATTCGTTGGGACAGATCACCCGATATGGCTGCAACGTAGCGGGCCAGGTGGTCAGTATGACGTCGCCGTCGGGGGATACGACGACGCTGGAGTACTGGGGCTACGATCTGTCCAGGATCACCAACTCGCGCGGAAAGAGCATCCAGTTTCGTTATGACGTGCTGGGACGATTGATCGCCGCGGAGGACCCGCAGGGCCGGATTGCGCGGCAGGCCTATGATCTGATGGATCGGGTGGATCATCAGATCGATCCTTCAGGCAATATGACCGAATTCGGTTATGACGCCAATGGCAATCTGTTGGCGGTGCTGTTGCCGCACGGCAATGGCGTGACTTACCAATACGATGCCCGAAATAGGTTGATCCACCGTGCCGACAGCCTGAATCAGGCCGAATCTTGGAGTTACGACCCGATGGATCGGGTGTCGACCTATACGGACCGGATGAATCGTGTCACGCGCTATGCCTACAACGCCCATGGCGAGCGAATCGAAACGGTATACCCGGATGCAGTGGTGGAGCAGGCCGACTACGATCAGGGCGGACGTCTGCGCGCCTTGACCAGCAGCGAGTCGGGCCGATTGGAATGGCAATACGATGTCCTGAACCAGCTCACGGCCGCGATCAATCCGCAGGGCCGGATCGATTACGAGTACGACCTGGTGGGCCGCCGTATCGGAATGACCCCGGCCAGTCAGGCGAGGGTGGAATATCGTTACGATCAAGGCGATCGTCTGACCCGCCTACTGCAAGGTAACGAGACGGTGCAATTCGACTACGACATCGGCAATCGCCTGACCCGGATGGTCCTGCCCAATGGCGTGAAGACGGACTACCGTTATGACGCGCTGGGCCAGTTGACCGATTACCTCTGGAACAAGGCCGATGGCAGCAGCCTGGGCGGCATGGCACTGGAGTATGACGAAGCCGGCCGAATCGTTGCCCAGAGCGGCACGAATGGATTCTCGCCGGAAACATTGCCAACGTCGAGCCAGAATAACCAGTTCGATGACAACAATCGGCAGATGCAGTTCAATGGACAGTCGTTGAGCTACGATGCCAATGGCAATCTGGT